>WQZK01000008.1 GCA_009780765.1 Defluviitaleaceae bacterium | reverse complement strand
TTCCCTACATTGCGGAATGAACTTCCCTACATTGCGGAATGAACTTCCCTACATTGCGGAATGAACTTCCCTACATTGCGGAATGAACTTCCCTACATTGCGGAATGAACTTCCCTACATTGCAGAATGAACTTCCCTACATTGCAGAATGAAGATGACAACAAGGTTAAAAGTATGTAGTTAACTTCACTACATATATTGACATATGTAGTGAAGTGTAGTATTATAGTTTTCAGGAGGTATTATTATGGCTAAAAAACAAAAGAGTTATGAATTAGTATCGGAAAACTGGGTCAGTAAAAGTAATGTTTTAAATGAAGTGAGAAATAATAAAATGACAATATCTCAAATTCGTTTGTTTACGATCTATTTAAGTAAAATCAATCCTAAAAATATCGCAAGTAGGGAGGTAATTTTTAAGCTTGAAGAGTATACTAAAATAATGCAATTCAAGCAGACGAACACAACACGTCTAGTTAAAACAGCAGAAGATTTACTTGGTCTAACGGTCAAATACTTTGATAAAACAGGTGAATATAGTAGCGATGGACTTACAGGATTTGTCGTTTGTCAGATTTTTAAACGCTTTAAGCTTTACAAAAGCGAAGAGGGCGAATGGCTTGTCAGCATAGATTGTCATGATGATGTTGTTAAGCTTATGTTTGATCTTCAAAAGTATTACTTTAAATATCAACTTTGGAACGCTCTACAGCTCACAAGTCCAAACCAACAAAGAATGTATGAACTACTAAAGCAGTATGAGACAATTGGAGAAAGAACTTTTACTGTTAAGGACTTACGGGAGTTGTTAGGAATCAAAGATGCCGAATATCCTCGATGGGATAATTTTAAAGTTCGTGTTTTAGATGCGTCTCAAGAATCATTAAAAAGTTTTACAGATATAAAATTCATTTGGGAGATCGCAGGAAAGAGAGGAAAAGGAGGAAAAATTAATGCGATAAAATTTAATATAGAGAGAAATAATGATTATATTCGTCAACTTACTCTTGATGATTATCTTCTTGAACAGCTTAATCCGGCTGCCGATGACGAGCCTGAAGAGTTCGAGAGACCGGATGAAGAATATGAGAAAATGATAGAATACTTTAGAAAAGCTTGTAATAATGAGTTTTCATATAATCAAATGGTGCTTTTAAACGATTTACTCCATTCAATAGGAAATGTGAGCAGGGATTATAAAGATTGCTTTGATTATTTAAAGCAAAAGTATAATTATCTAAACGCACAAGGTGAAAAAACTACAATTAATGATCGATTTAGATATTTTAAGAGTCTTATAGAATTAGACGATGCTGATCATTCGATTAAGTGATGTTGATATTACATAGAAATTGAATTATAATAAAAACAGGGGCTGATTTTATGTACAAAACAGTTATTGAATTTAAAAATGACATACCCAATGAAAAAATGAATGAATTATTTAATTTATGTGATGAAGCTTTTGACAACAGAATAGGGAGAGCTACGAGGTTAATAGAACTTGAAAACCAAGTTGCATATGAGGGAGATGAGGCATTATGCGGATGTCTTCAAATAGGGACTTCTATTTTGAGACGCACAGACGGATTTCTTAAATATGTAAAGTCGTGGGAATGGATTGAAGATGATCCTGATGAATGTTGCGATATGTTTGAAATTTTTGAGAAGTATGTAGGGTAGCTCTTATGTCGTCGGGAAGAAAACAAGTAGCTTTTGATTTAGATACAAAAGCCTTAGAAGAGTATTATCCATCTAAAAGTTGGAATGAAGCTTATGAGGTTATAAAAAGACACATGCTTAAATATGGCTTTTTATGGCAACAAGGTTCTGTTTACGTTTCGGAAAAATCTATGACAAACATTGGCGTTTATTACGTTATAGACCAACTTATTGAAAAAAATCAGTGGCTTAATATCTGTATGAGAGACTGTAGACAATCCAATATTAGTAGAGAAAGCAATTTAAGCAATAGATTTGATGAAAATGCGAAAGTGCCTAAGAGAGATGACAATAAAAAACCGCAACGCAAAAGAGGGACGCAAGTTGTTAGAAAAAAATCTGTTGAAGAAATAAGCATTATAGATAACCCAAAAATAAAAGAAATTAGGGATGACAGGTAGTATCTATAAGCGCAAAAGGAGATGTTAAGCATGAGCAGAAAGGGATCTGATGGTTGGCGATACCAAGCTGTGTATACTTCAAATAACAGTGACAATAATGAAACGTCCAAAGAATATTCTTTATGCGAAGTTTATCTTGATAAAGACGGCAAGCTCGAAAGTTGGACGGAAAGCCGCTTTATGTCACCAATGGGCTATACTGTTGATGAATTGATGGGTGACTTACAGATTATGCTTGACGATGCTGCAAAATGGAAGCCTGTGGAGTTTGAATCTATGCAAGTCGGCATGTGTTTTCAGAGGAGCGATAATAATAAATAGTACTTGTTACATAAGAGTGTTAAGAAGATTATTTTTTTATTCCTATCTAATTTAACATAATGCCTATTGTGTTAAATAATACCATTATAACTGACGGATTATGACATTTCAAGTATGAATTTGTCAGACAAATTATATCATGTGTTATATAAATAATTATTTTGTCACAGGGCTTTTAAATTATTGTATTGGCTCTTTTTTTTATGTTATAATTTTTTGAAAATTTATTGAAGAATTTTTAAAGTAAAAAGGATGCTAAAAAACAAAGGCTTTTTTCCAAAAATTGAATTTTTGAAAAAGGGCAAGCAACGGGAATGTGTACACACTTTCCCTAAATTGAATATTTTTGCTGTTGCAAAAATTATTCAATTTGCTTGTTAGGGGAGACCCCTAAAACCCCAAAAATTGCTTTGCAATTTTATGTCGCAAACTGCGCTTGCTCGAAACCAATTTATTCAAAATTGGTTACATAGAACAAATATAAAAAGGAATTTTAAGATTATGGCAAACCGAAAAAGGAATAAAAGAATTGTTATCCAAGTTACTGACGAAGAACGAAATTTAATACTCGATAGAGTTAAGTATTTTGGCTTTTCGGATATGTCCGCGTACATGAGAAAAATGGCTATAGACGTGACGGTTGTTAATGTAAATACAGATGGTCTTAAAGAGTTAGCAACGCAAGTTAGCAGAATTGGAAATAACATAAATCAGCTAGTGAGATTGTATCATCAAGATCAGAATTTAAGTCCTTATGATGTTAAGCAAATTATTAAGAACCAACAAGAAATTGTTTCATTAATAAATCTTAAATATGATGAACTATCTATAGTAAAAAACAGGTCGGAAGTCGAGGACTAATTAATGGCAATCTCAAAAATTGTGAAGGTAAAAAATATCTTTGCAACTGTTAAATATTGCGCTCGTGATTCTAAAACAAATTATGGTGAGCTTATCAGTACATATAACTGCGAAATGCCTTTTGTAGCCCGGCAGTTTAATGAGGTTACAGAAGCGAGACGTAAGGTATCTAGCCGTTCTTTTTCAGTTGAATCATGGATGATTTTTCAGTCATTCGCGCAAGATGAAATTGAACCGAAAAAAGCACATGAATTAGGTCTTGAGTTTGCGAAACGTTATCTAGGCGAAAATCATCAGTATATGGTTACAACCCATATTGACTCCGGATGTGTTCACAATCATATTGTTTTCAACGCAACTGATTCTGTTTCCTTTAAATCATTTGACTCTCGAACTAAACATATCGTACAAGATTTGAGAAAAGTAAATGATGATTTATGTAAAGAAAACAATCTTTCTGTAATAAAAGAGTTCAAAGGAAAAGGTATATCGCAGCGAGAATATTATGTGAGAAAAGCCGGACGTTCATATAAGGCAAGGCTCGAAAGAATGATAGACAAAGCTATAGAAAATTCAACTGATTTTCAAGATTTTTTAGAGATAATGGATCGGAATATTGAAGTGGGTTTCGGAAATATTTTAACATTCAAATTTCCGGAACAAAAGAGACCCGTAAGGCTGACAAGTCTTGGTGCTGATTATGCCGAAAATAGCATTAAATACCGTATTGATAACAAGGAACAATATATTAAGAAATTACCAAGTACAAGAGCGCTTATTGATAAAAATCAATCCAAATTTCAAGGCGCTGAAAATGCCGGGTTAAGGCGATGGGCTACAAGAGAAAACATAAAAACACTTGCGACAATATCACACACGTTACATCAAGAAGGCATTACTTATGATGAGTATAAGAAAAGGCAAGAAAAAAGTAGTAAAAGACTTTCTGATGTGGTTAATAAAATTAAGGAATTGGACGGACAGATATCTCAATATGAGAATTATATTGAGCAAGAGGCTATATATAGATCAAGTTATAAGGTTTTAAGTGGATATAAAAATTCTACTAATAAAGAAGCTTATAAGAAAAACCATTATGCTGATTTTAAAGCATACGATAAAGCTAAAAATTTTGTTTCAAAGTTTAAAAATGAAAATGGTAAAATACCGAAGCCTTCCGATATCAGAGAACAGATTGAGGATATGCAAGCAGAGCGAAACATTATTTTTACAGAGTATCAAGTAGAGAAGCAGCGTCTTTCGGAGTTAGTATTTGGAATGAACCATCAAGACAAAGGAATAATTCCTAAAGGAAGAAAGGATCAAGATTTGGATATATGATTTTATTTAGATTGACATTAATGGTCGGTAGCTTTATAATTTAGAACAAGCATACTGTGGGCGGTGTTCCGGCTGGACTTCCGAAAGGAGGAAAAGCCTATGACTGTATTCGAAGCTGTGTACTTAATGTTAGCATTTGGAACGTTAATAGTTTTGATAATGTCAGATAGAAACACAAAAAACAAATAAGCCGCCCCCCGCGAAAGGTTCGACTTATTTAGGCTCATAATGCAATTTAAAAGAGTCCAGTCATCACCGCCAAGCGGTATGTGACCAAACTAAGAGAGTGTTGACAGCACTCTCTTTTTAATTCTGTCTTTATTTTAATGATTTTATACTGAAATGTCAAGAATAATATTATGTTAAACTAAATACATAGCAAAAGGCTGATTTACTCATGATAGATAATATCGCCTATACTGAAGCGATTATATATAGACCTACTAACAATAAATACTTTATCAACCTGTATAATTTCATTATATCCGATATATTCTCCAATAATATGTAAACTATATTGAGTTCGTGGTATTAGGATTGTATGTGAGGAGGAATACTTTCCAATGACCTCACCAACAAACGTAGGATTATTGATGGTATTATTAATTTGATTATGAAAACGGAAATTAAGAGCTGCTATTACTATAATTAGAGCTAAGAATATCATCGCAGAAATTATTATAATTGCATATTTTCTTATTATATTTATCAAGTAGCTGTACTCCTTATCTTATTATAATTTTGAAAAAATGTCTTGACTAATTTTTATTTTCAATTGTTTTGTAACTTAATTAATGTGCGTATAGAGGAAACGGTGTCAATAAGGCAATCAAGTTCCTCTTGAGAAAAGCCATGCAACATAGATTGCAGTTTTTTAAATTTTGCTTCACGAGCATCTTTTTCTTCTGTATCTTCTGCTATTTCTTTACGGGGTTTGTAAAGTTCTGCAACATCTACATTAAACACTTCTGCAATCATAAAAAGCGCTTTAAGTGTTATACCCCTAGCTCCACTCTCCCATGCAACTACTGTGCCAGGAGAAAAGTTTAAAAGACTAGCCAGTTCATAGTTTGATAGATTAGATTCTTTCTTTAACCTGGATACATTATAATGAACCAATTCTTTTTGCTTTTGGCCTTTGGCGCGCAGTGCATTGTTTTCTCTTTTTTTCAAACTAAATACCTCCACTAATCTTTCCCCTCCTGTATTAGCCTGTATTTTGAGCGAATGCGTCGTTGTAGCGTTACTAAAGCCGACAAGGGAATAATTTGTCGCAACAGTTATGTTAATTAATTTTCATTATGTCATATCACGCATTGATGTTATTATTGCACAAATAATGCTATTATTGCACAAATGACATAATTAAATTAATAAATAACGTTATTTCGATTACAAATGTATTAAGAAACGCATTTATATTCTCAAAGGATAAAACTACTCGTTGTATTTTGATTTTCTTTTGGTTGGCATGTACTTGCTTTAAGATTTGAATCCTTAGAAGTTCGGAGTGACTTTCCCGATTCCATGCCAAACAAAAATGCGCTAAGTAGTTGCAGTTCGTAATCCGATAAGGTAATTATTTTTTGTTTAAGCTCGGTTCTGACATCTAACCTAGTAGGCATTGCGTACGACCTCCAATCTTTGACTTAATCAAAGTATAACTTTTACTTAATCAAATGTCAAGATACATTTTTATTGACTTAGTAAAAGTTTTCGTGTACCATGCCATTAAGGGGTTGGTGATATTTATGACACTAGGGGAGCGCATACAAACTATATTAAAACAACGCAACATAAAACAGATTGATTTCGCAAAATCACTTGGAATCAGTGCAAATTACGTTAATTTGATTGTCAATGATAGAAAAAACTGCGTATCAGATACGCTTGCAATGCTGATAGAGGAGACTTATGGCTATTCATCTAAGTGGGTACTAGAAGGAACCGGTGAAATGACAATATCAAGTGACCTCACTGCCAGTAAGATGCAACTATTAAGAAAGATACAAAAAATGTCTGAAAATGAAGTTAAGGCAACACTGGCATTTGTTGCTACTCTCGAAAGTGTAAGCGCGCAGTTTTTGGAGAGTTGAATTTCCCCCTTGAAAGGCCTCCATCTATCACAAATTTACAGATATTATGTATGATGTATTTCTTAGCTCAGAGGAGGGGTATGATGATCCGAATTGCTATTTGCGATGATGACAAGGAGATAACCTATTCTATTAAAAAACATCTTGAATCGAAAGGGAAGCTATTGCAAGATGAATCACTAAGTATCTTTCAATACCAATCGGGTGTGGATTTTTTGCGTGATGTTGAGCAGGGTACATACTTCCATATTGCATTTATGGACATTGAAATGAAAGAACGAAACGGTATTGAAATTGGACATTCTTTACGTAGCCATCCTGGTGGGGATGAAATAGTTATGATATACATATCAGCTTATGAAAACTATTTTGAAGCTCTAGCTAGGGTCAGCAATTTTAGCTTCATAAGAAAGCCGTTAGATATGGATATAGTTGATGAAGTTTTTAGTCATGCTTTTGCTTTTTGTCTCAAATTGAAAAATGGAACACACAGAGCAATGCTCTTTCATGATTATGTTGGCAATTCCAATCAAGCGGTCAAGATAGAAGAAATTGTGTACATGAAAACAGATAAGCATATTTTAGAAATTTATATATGGGACAAGCAAAGCAATTCAATTTCATATCGAAAAAAGATATATTCAAGCATTGCTCAAGCTTTGGAGAAATTACCAAAAAACCAATTTATTCAATGCGGGCGATCTTATCTTGTAAACCTTGATTATGTTAATAAGCTAAGATATACCTATCTAACATTTATAGATCAGGATATGACAAGTCTTCCAATCGGTAGAACACATATTGATAATGTTAAAAAGGCTTATTTAAAGTGGAGGGGGCTGTAAAATGGAGCGGGCTATTTTCTTTATGAATGGTATCATTTCACTCTTGATGATCCATTATGGAATGAGGCAGATATTTGAGTTAGGTGTTAAAAAAATATGGGTACTTCTCGGGTACGCTGCTTTATTTACTATTGTCTCACAAACATTTTTTGAATTTGGAAACCCGTTAATTACTATAACCATTAATGTTATAGGTTTTTTTGCTATTTCATTTTTCTATTTTGGAAGAGTGAGCGGAAAAATTATCTTCATAATTACAATGTACGCTATGATGATTGTAGCAGAAGGGATGGCTTTTTTGGGGTTGAGCTATGTCTATTTTTTAGAGCATGGTGTTCCAATGCCATTGGACGAAGTTATGACGATTGTCAGAACCGCAGTGAATATAATTTTTGCGCCGCTTCTGTTCATAAACATTATGCTATTTCGGCGAATACTCACTAAAAAGGAAAGAAGCAAAAACTCCAAACTTCCATTATCACTTACAATCATATTTTTCGGGATGTTAGTTGGAATTATTTTTAGCAATATATTAATTGCATCAGCAGTTGTTTTCGACACTCCCGAAAGAGCCTTGCCGATTATAATATCCTACTTTATTTCATCGCTTACATTGTTCTTTCTTGTTGGGATATATAATGAAATTCTGCGTTACCTTGAAGCACTCGAAAAAGCTAGATTAAAAGAACAAATGATGGAACGTTGGGAAGTGCAATACCAAACAGCAGTTAATTCACAAAAGGCGATAAAGATATTCAAGCATGATTTAAGCCTTCATTTTTTAACCATATTAAGCTTTTTAAAAAAGGATAAACTATCCGATGCTAAACTATATTTAGAGGATGCAATAGGGAGCCTTGACTGTATCGTCACTACTGAAAACCTATCTATTGATACTATGCTGAATTATTATGAGCAGAAAGCAAAAGAAGTTTTAGGGATTAGCTTTACTATGAATATCTTTATACCGCCTAACCTGAATTTAGATCCAAAACTTACAGGTATGATTTTAGGAAATGCACTTGAAAATGCAATCGAAGCCTGTGTTCACGTAGAAATGGAGAAACGCTATATCCGTATAGTAGCGAAAATAACTTTACAAAATGAGCTATATATCGAAATCATAAATCCTTATAATATCTTTCCGGTCACTGATAAGGCAGGAAATTTAAAGACAACAAAATTAGATAAAGACAACCATGGGTTAGGGCTTATAAGTATACAGGAGGGTTTGACCGAAGATATCGGGCATATGCTTGTTGAGTATACTGACAATACCTTTCGCTTTATTGTACTACTCTATGATGTTCGAAAAGATGATAAGTCAAATATGAATGATGCAGTAGCGGTTGTTATGAATGTTTAAAAATTTTGTATAAACTTGCTAAAGTATGTTATTGTTTACATAATTTTAGAGAATTTGTTTAAAAGGAGGTTTTTGATATGTATAAGTATTTGGTGTCGGTGGCATGCTGTGTAGGATGGTGTTGTTCAATAATTAATGCAAATTTTTGGTGTCCTGGTCTTATCTATCAAGAAAAAGAATCCGAAGCTATTAAAAGTCTACGTAGATTTTAAATGTTTTTTTAGAGTAGCAATAAAACCCTCGAAGGGAATCATAAAAGTGTGATTCCCTTCGAGGGTTTTCTGTATATACATTGTGCTTTATTTGATAAAACTCTGTGCCTTCTCTTGAGCTATAAAAACCGAGGAAGAAGCTGTCAACATATTCTTCAAAGCTATCGTATGGGCATCTTCCTTCCCATTTCATTCGTTTATATTCTTTTTCAATTGACATTTTAATCTCCTTTCTTCATAAGGTTTTTAGAAAAATTAATCAAAGGGGATATTAAGATATCTATAATTCCATCTGTGAGTGCTTTAGTTTCACCTGTTATTATTAATAAAATCAAAGATACCGTAAACATAAAAAGTCCTATTGCGGAAAACCCAAAGGCTATAAAAGGAATGACGATTTAGTTATTACTTACTAAAAAGGCGGTAAGAGCTTTTTGATATCAGTAATAAGTGGTTTGATTATATTTTCTTTTGTTCCTCTAAAGAACATATAAATTAAAGACGTGCTCCATATTATAGCACACAATGTAAAGAAGCCAAAAGCTGCAAGAGAGGGCAAGATACTACTATAATCAGGTGCTAATCCCTCTTGCATATCTATGATATATTGACCAATAAACTCCTGATTGGAGTTTATTGTGGAATTTAAAATAGGGATTGAAATAAGAAGTAGGGTTAAAGAGATAACAAATAACTTAGTTGATAACCTACTTTTCTTTAAAAAGCTAAGAATATTTTTCATTGAGTAGCCCTCCGGTTAGCGTTTGCTTATACTGTCAAGATGCTCTTCAATCGTTTCAAGTAAATTTACAAAATCCGTATTTGTTTCTAGTCGTTGGATTGCTTCTTTAAAAATTTTGAATGTAGAGATTGCTTGAACGATTGCATCATCCACATTTTGACCCTCTCTGTTTTCGTTAGGGGGCCACTCGGTGGCACCTTCTTTATCAATTTGCGTTTTTGCCTTTAGGGTGATATCTTTTATTATTTCTTCTTTTTCTAGGGGGCCACTCGGTGGCACCTTTTTATCCTTCTTCGGTTGGGTTGCTTGATACGCTTCTGATACTGTTATTTCACCTTTCTTAAGAGCTTCTTTAACTGAATTAGTTGCTTTCTCGTTGATGGTGACATATTTTTGCACCTGACTTTTCCCTAAGTTAACATTATCAGCTATTATATCTCTTGTCTTACCTTTAATTGAATATCCTCTTTTTCTTGCTTCTTCAATGATTTCTTTCAGTTCAGCAATAGCAGTCATCTTATCATGCTCTGTCAGTTCGCGTGTTGTGGTGTTGGTAATATGTAATTTAAGTTGTGTTAAAAGTTCATCCTCATTACTGTCTAATAAGACGCAAGGGACATTAGCATATTTTTCAAGATCCCTTTTTTCGACAAGTATTTTTAAAGCTAAGCGCCGACGGTGTCCGGCAATTATAGTGTATTTATCCGGTTCATTCTCTATAGGCTTAACTATGACATCTTGAAGCAGCCCGACATCTTCGATTGAGTCGGCCAACTCTTCTATATATTCAAGAGAGTAGTGATTTTTTTCATGTGGAACGAGTTGGGTATAGTGTATCCGCTTTCTAATAGTGGTAGCCTCTTTAATGCTTTCTATATTAAGCATTGAAGTTATATCAAGTGTCGGTTTTTTCTTAGGCATGTTTAAATACCTCCAAAATTTCATTAACTAGCTGACGCATATCTTCAGCAACGCCGACTTTGGGGTCTAATTCTTCTATTACGGCTCTTCGCTCTGATGAAGCATCAATGATTGGCCGAGGCTGTGACCGGATTTGGGTATTAAATATTTTTCCTTCCACCGTCTGTTTGAATTGCTCTATGTATTCTTTTTCTGAATTATTACGGTTGACTATTGTAAATATAATTTTAAAATCTACAGATAATTCAAAATTTTTACGGAGATTTGTCATATGAGTAATTGTCTCTTGAAATGCTTTGACTGCAAATCTATCCGGCTTGATAGGGATTATAATTAAAGAACTTGCGATAATAGCATTCACAGTAAGCAACCCTAAACTTGGAGGGCAGTCTATCACACAGTAATCAAATTCACTAGCAATCTGAGCAAGAGCCTTTTGTAGCCTGTTATGTTGAGGTGCTGTAGTTTGCATTCGTATTTCTGTTTCTGTGCTTGCTAGGTTAAGCTCAGAGGGTATAAGCCAAAGATTTTCTTTAACTTTAACTATAGAATTATGTATTGTGCTTTCACCTTTTATCAAGGTACTCGTTGTACTTTCTGTATCTTCATCAAGAAAAATAGATGTTGCATTGCTTTGAGGGTCTAAATCTATCAGAAGCGTTTTGTAACCTTTATTGGCAATGCCTGTTGCTATATTTATGCTAGTGGTTGTTTTACCAACGCCGCCTTTCATATTAAGCATAGATATTGTGAACATTACATATCATCCTCCGTTTCATCTTTATCGTAGATTAGTTTAATCCCGTCCTATTTTGTCTTTTCCAAAATCCATTAGAATTTCCGAAATCGCAAGCAGTATCGTAGGTATTGCTTGCGAGAATATACCAAAAAGAAGTAATATCACAAATGCTGCACCGCCGTTAAGCATAAGTTGTGAGTTGTTGCTTTGCCAACCTTGTATAAACATAATGACGCCTGCAAATGATACTAACATGAACATATACTTTACTAGGGTGCCTACAATGGTAAGTGGTAATGCAATGACTTTTAAGGCATAGCCAATAAAAATTAACAATAGCAATAAAGGAAATTTAACCAAGAGCCAAAGCATCTTTACTAAAAGTCTAGGAATGGATCTCACTATCTGATTTGAATTAACTTCTTTTTGCTCATAATTGCACTCATAAAAGCTTATATCTTTTTCGGTATTTTCGCTTTCGTTCGAAGAATACCCATTTCTGCTGTCATATATTTTTCGTTTTTCAGTATTATGTAAAACCTCATATGCCTCTTGAATTAAGCGAAAAAAAATGTTTGCATTTTTAGCATCATTGGCATCCGGATGATATTTTTGTGCAAGCTGCCGATACGCACTTTTTATTTCTGATTGGTCAGCCGACTTATCTATTCCTAAAATTTCATAATAATCAATATCATCCATTTTAATTATGCCCCTTGCCATAAGCTACAGAATTAGTAAGAAATTTTTGATACAGAACTAATATATCATATTTGTACAGATTGTGCCTGCTATTTTTTATTTTTTTCAAAAGCCAAATGAAGCTGATCTACACTTTTTTGTACAGATTCTATTTTTTTAAGAGCATCACGCATTTTTAGCGTTACCTCTCTGTAAATATTCTGCTCTTCTTGATGAAGACACAGGATTCGATTTTCGAGAGTGTTAGCATCACTACGCAACTTTTTCGCTCTCTTACCATGAAACAACCCCATCATCTTATGAAAAGATGCTGAAAAATTATCGTTTTCAGACCCAAATGATTCAACGAAATTTCTAGTTGATTCTGTTAATCGCAAGGTCACTCGTTCAGATTTAAGTTCATCGTTGTCCATATACTTGCCCCCCCCCATGCAAAGTATTATTATCAATTCTATGAAGTTAGTATACTATATATTTTCTACTATTGCAACAATTATTTAATCTAATAGTAGAATTTGTTTAATTTATAGCTTAATTTGATTTTATTTGCTTTCTTGTTTTTTTTGAAGCTGTATGCTATTATGATTATGAATTTTGCGTATGCCCACTTTAGAAATTGAGATAGAGGTGTATTATTATTTTAAAGGATAAAATTAAAGGGTTGCTTGCCTTTCGTGGCTTTAAGGTGTCTGATTATGCTACGGCGCTTAATATAAAATCTCCATCATTATCAAAAAAATTCAAATACGACCAATTTACCTATCATGAACTTATTAAACTCGCAGAGCTAACTGGAACAACTCTTTGCCTCCTCGATGATAAGGATGGAAGTGTTGTAGTCAGCTTTATAGATTGAGATTAGAATCCACTATCAAATAATCATAAGTAAAAATCTTTCAGCGTAGCATCTATATCATCTTGGGCTATACCTATGTACCTCAACGTTACCGATTGAGACGAGTGATTAAATATTTCTTGAAGTAGCGCCACATCTTTAAATCGCTTGTAATGATGATATCCAAATGTTTTGCGCATAGTGTGAGTGCCTATTTTTTCAAGCCCTACAGCTCGTCCGGCAGCAGATAAGATGTTATATGCCTGTATCCTAGATATTCTGCCGCCCTTTTTGCTCGGAAACAAAAAATCCTCGGCTCTCATCCCTTCTGTATATTGTTCTATTTCTATTCGCAGCTGCTCATTTATCGGGAATCGTTTTGTTTTCTTTGTTTTAGACTCCGAATATTCTAAAACAGAGTCTAATACGTTTTTAACTTTGAATGATAACATGTCACTTACTCTCGCACCAGTGTTTATACCAAGTACAAACAAAAAACAATTCCTTCGTCCTCGAGCATGATTTTGATGCAGAAGATAATTTTTAATTTCTGCTATTTTTTTTGTGTCTCTTATCGGCTCAACAGTGTTCATAAAGACCTCTTTTATTTATCAATTTGTCTCATTATGTTAAATAAAGCAAGCTATTTTATAGCTTGATGTTTAAAAACATTGATTACACAAGATTTTAGCTCATTTTCTAATTTAACACAATAGGCATTATGTTAAATTAGAAGCTTGTTATAGCAAAATGTTGAATAAAGAAAGGAAACAAAATTATGCCCGCTCTGCCAGTTGATGAAATGGTTCAAGATGAAGTAAGGATTAGTATACATGCTTCAAGAATTACTGGTAAAGTAATTTTAGCAGCTTTAAAGTGGCTTTTTAATAATAAAGAAAAAATTAAAGTGCATGGTGAAGTTGGTATGAAAGAGCTTCACAAACAATCGGATAATGTAAAATTCTTACCTCATGAACTTGATAAAAAAGAAATTACTGCATATGCGAGAGAGTTTAAAAAATACGGCATTTTGTTTGCTGTTGAAAAACAGGACGAAGGAAAATATGTACTTGCTTTTGCAGGGCGCAACGAAGAGAGCATTGAATATGCCATGAAAAAGATACTAGAAAAAGAAACCGCTCGTGAAGAATCTAAATTCAAAGCATCGAAACAAAAACATGAGGATTATCAGAAAAATAAACAAGAACAAGAACAAGATAAAGATAAAAGCAAGGAAAAAAATTCAAGCAGGGATGAAAGATCACGTTAGATTGAGGGATGATTATAATGGAAAATATATTCTCTAAAAAAAACATGTTGATATTCATTCCTGCAACAATTTTAGGGCTGTTTATTAATTGGACTATGTATGTAAGCCGTATACACTTTGACGGTAATTATCTTTACGGCTTCAATTCAATTTTTTCAAATCCTAGTGTTTTAATTGGTGCATTACCCTTATCTTTTCATCGCTTTGAAATAATGGCTTTTTTGATTGTAACAAGTGCTGCTTCATTCTTTTTATATCAACGACAAAGAAACAGAAAAGTATATAGATCGGGAGCAGAGTACGGATCAGCAAGATGGGGAACAAAAGAAGATATTAAAAAATTTGTTAATCCGAACTATTCCGAGAATATTATTTTGAGTAAAACAGAATTTTTATCAATGGAAACAAGAATGAAAGATTGGGAAAGCGAAAGAAATAAAAACACGCTTATTGTCGGCGGTGCCGGTTCCGGTAAAACAAGAAACATAATTAAGCCTAATATAATGCAAATGCACAGTAATTATATTGTCACCGACCCAAAAGGTTTAATTGCACGCCAACTTGGACATATGCTTGAAAAAAACGGTTATAACATACTTATATTTAACTTAGTAGAATTTTCGCGGTCACTTAAATATAACCCCCTAAAATATATAAATAGGACATCAGATGTATTAAAGCTAGTTGAAACTCTAATTACTAACACAGATGGAGATAACAAAAGCGCACAAGGTGAAAATAAATTTTTCGTAGATGCCGAGAAGCTTCTATATCAAGCATTAATAGCAGCGATCATTTATGATTTTCCCAAAAAAGAAAGAAACCTTCCGTCAATGGTTGAACTGCTGACAATGATGGAAGTTCGAGAAAATGATGATACTTTTAAAAATAGGGTAGACCTTTGGTTTGATGAATTAAGAGAAGAACAAAGCAAGTGCAAAATTACAGATGATATAACTCCAAAGACAAAAAAAAGAGTCCAATTTTTAGGATATGCCATTCGCCAATACGATTCTTACAAGCTTTCAGCCGGGAAAACAGCAAAAAATATACTTATATCCTGTGCGGCAAGATTATCCGCATTAAACGAACCTGAGTTTGCAGAATTATTAAGCGAAGATGAATTAAACCTTGATATTTTTGCATCAAAAAAAGGGCGCACAATTTTATTTATCATTATCCCGGATACGAATAAAACATACAACTTTGCAGCGTCTATGCTTTACTCACAGCTATTTAACAGACTTTGCACAATTGCAGATACAAAACACGGCGGCACCTTACCCATTCCCCTACGCTGTATACTTGATGAATTTGCGAATCTTGGAAAAATACCTAACTGGGAGATTCTTATTGCTACTATAAGAGAGCGCGGTATCAGCGCAATGATGGTTCTGCAAACAAAAGCACAGCTAAAAGCTATGTATGATAAGAATAGTGAAACCATTATAGGCAACTGCGATTCAGAAGTTTATTTAGGGGGTAAAGAAAGAAGCACTATTAAAGAAATATCTGAAAGTTTAGGTAAGCAAACAATAAGCGATTTTAATACCTCTGATTCCCGTGGAACAAATAGAAGCGCAAGCATCAACAATTCAAAACTGGGTCGAGAGCTTTTTAGCCAAGACGAATTAATTACTATGCCGCGGCGAAAATGTATAGTTCAAATAAGCGGTTTACAACCCTTTTACAGTGATAAATACAATATACAGAATCATCCTATGTACTATCTTCATGCTGATAATGAAAATGATAAAAAATGGTTTGATGTCGAGGATTATTTAAAGCGTAGTAGAGAAAGAAAAATCAATAACAAATTTTTAAGCTTAGCATCTATTGAGGCTTTTAATAAAAAAACTACAAAAGCTAAAAAAACAAGGGTTAATGAAAACCCACTTAAAATACTTTTTGAAGGCGATGAGGTTTACGCTGAAACGGAGTTGGATAGTTAATGAATGTAATATCAAATTGGTTGGTTAACATTTTACTTGGAGTCATTGAATGGGCTATCAATGGATTTGTGGGTGCTTTTAATGCTTCATTGACGATCCTAGCCACAGAAGCAGCCGTAACCCCTATAGAATTTAACGCTGCTATTGTAAACACTTTAAGAACCATATCCGACACCGCCATTATGCCGATTGCAGGCTTAATAATAACGTACATATTTTGTTACGAGCTAATAAGTATGCTGACAGAGCGAAATAACATGGCAGAATTTGAACCTAAAGCGCTGTTTGCGTTAATTATGAAAACTACGATTGCAATACTTCTTATAACAAATTGCTTTGATATTGCGCTTGCATTTTTTGATGTCGGACAAGTATTAGTAAATAATGCGATAGGTGCTACACCGCCCGAATTTGTAATAGACATAATGGCAGAATTGGAAGCAGAGATTGACGGTAGGGTCGGAACTGCAATAGCCGTTATGTTCTTCTCTATTATTGCGTGGTTTGTTGGACTTGTAGCTTGTGGTCTTATTTACCTCGTTGCGTGGTCAAGAATAGTAATGATCTTATTGTATATCTCTGCTGCGCCTATACCATTTGCAACTTTGATGGGTAAAGATTGGATAGGGCAAATAGGTCAAAACTATCTTAAAAATTTAATGGCATTGGCTCTACAAGGATTCCTGATGGTAGTAGTTATGATTATATACGGTGGATTAGTAGGCAACGTTGCCGGAGTTATTACCGGGCAGGGTGCAATAATGGGTGTCGTTTTACTGCTCGTCTGCATGTTCGTATGCGTTAGAACTTTAATGAGCTGCTTATCGGTTGCAAAATCAATATTTGGCGCGCAGTAGATTAACAAATTTAATGCAGAATAATAGGGTGCCACCGAGTGGCACCCTATAGAAAGGGATTTAGTATGGCTTACGTTCCAGTTCCTAAAGACATGTCAAAGGTAAAAAATAAAATTGCACTAGGCTTAACCAAGCGTCAGCTTATAGGTATTTCATGCGCAGCAGCACTAGGACTTCCGGCATTTTTCTTATTAAGAAATATTTCGATGGATATTGCCATGTTTGCTATCCTTATTGTCGGGTTTCCAGCTCTCTTTATTTCAATGTATGAACGAGACGGTATGCCCGCAGAGGAATGGATCAAGAATTGGTTGAAATTCAAATATCTTAACCAAGCAAAGCGAAGATATATAAAGCCGAGCCTTTTAAAAAAAGACGTTGAGAGTCGTATAAAGGAAATTGAACGTTTAAAGAAAATCGATCTTAAAGCAAATTCAGATAATGCTAGTGATTCATATTTTAAAGCTAAAAAAATTCGCAATGAAAATCTTTTTACGATTATTAGTGGCTGTATATCAAAAATAATTAAACAATTAAAAAAGGAGCATATTCCCAAAATAAGCACTCAAGACACCATCAAATATAAAGAGATGTATAAAAATGGTATGTGCCGTATCGACAATGATCACTATAGCAAAACTATATTGTTCGAAGATATAAACTATCAGCTTGCGCAAGATGATGAAAAAAACTTTATATTTACAAACTATTGTTCATTCTTAAATAGCTTTGACGAGTCTATCTCAATTCAGTTTACATTTGTTAACTACGTGCTTCCGGCAGGTAGCAAAACATCTATTAAGATAGAGCTGCAAAACGATGGCTTCGATTACATACGAGAAGAATATCAAGAAATGCTTGAAGAGCAGATTGAAAAAGGTAATAACGGATTGGTACGTAAAAAATATATTACGTTTACCATAAAAGCTAAAAATCCAAAAGAAGCTTTGCGCCGACTTTTAAGAATTGAAAGTGATGCTATAAGTAAACTTGCTTCTTTGTCTGCGCAACCAGTGCGTTCGTTCCCTGTTTCCGGCAAAGAAAGGCTAGAGATATTCCACAATATTCTTAATAGTCGAGAAAAGAAGTTCAATTTTAGTTGGGATAAATGCCAAGGGCTAGGGTTGAAAACACAAGATTTCATAGCACCGAGAAAAATGGAATTCAGTGATAAAAGACACCTTAAAACAGGCAATAAATACATCAAAACGCAACAATTCATATTAAACGCCTCCGAACTATCTGATGCGGCGCTTGCTGACTTTTTAGACATGGAAACAGAAATGATTGTTAACCTGCACATACAACCTATAGATCGGCAAAAAGCAATTAAAAAAGTTAAAGGCATAATAAGTGATATCGGCAAAATGAAAGCAGAAGAACAGAAAAAAGCACTACGAAATGGTTATGGTCTAGAAATTTTACCACCGGATTTAACAACTTATGAGGAAGTTTCACAAGATGTACTAATGCAATTGGAGACCAAAGATGAAAACTGGTTTTCCCTTACGGTTTTTATAACTAATATTGCTGAAACAATGAGTAAACTCGAAAACGATTCTTTACAGGCGAGGTCTATAGCATCGTTACATAACTGTGAATTAAAACCGTATGACTTTAATCAAGAAAATTGTTTACTGTCGATAATGCCGCTCGGCGTAAATTATACATACCCGCGGCGTGGCGTTACTACATCCGCGGCTGCCGGGTTTATACCGTTTACAACCCAAGAGCTTCTTATGGAAGGTAAATCCTTATACTATGGTCTAAATGCCCTTTCGAATAATATTATCATGGCCGACCGCAAAAAACTCCACAACCCGAATGGCCTGATACTCGGTACGCCGGGAAGTGGGAAGTCATTTGCGGCAAAGCGCGAAATGGCTAATAACTTCTTATTAACAGACGACAATATCATGATATGCGACCCGGAGGCCGAGTATTTTCCCCTAGTGCAGCATTTGGGCGGTCAGGTAGTTAATATTTCTGCAAGCTCTAAAGATTTTATAAATCCTTTAGATATTAATCTCGACTACTCAGATGATGATAACCCTTTAGCTTTAAAGTCAGATTTTATAATTTCAATGATGGAACTAATATGCGGTGGTAAAACAGGGTTACAACCCAACCAAATATCAATCATTGACCAATGTGTAAGAAAAATATACGAGAAATATCTTGATGAACCTATAGAAGAGAATATTCCGATTTTAGAAGATTTTTATAATGAACTAATAAAAATTCATTCACCCGAATCTAAGTACTTATCAGATTCTCTTGAAATATATGTGCATGGCTCACAAAAAATCTTTAATAATCGCACAAATGTTGATGTGAAAAATAGGCTTGTTTGCTACAACATAAAAAATCTTGGCAAGAGCTTACGCAAGCTCGGTATGCTTATTATTCAAGACCAAGTGTGGAACAAAGTTTCACAAAATAGAAACTTGGGCAAGTCGACTTGGTACTATATTGATGAACTCCATCTGCTTTTAAAAGACGAACAAACAGCAGCATATACCATTGAGACGTGGAAAAGGTTTAGGAAATGGGGCGGGATTCCGACTGGAATCACACAAAATGTAAAGGATTTGCTTCACAGTCAGGAGATAGAAAGTATATTTGATAACACCGATTTCTATTATTTGCTTAAACAAGCTACAGGCGACAGGATGATACTTGCCGAAAAGCTCGGCTTTTCAGATGGTCAACAAAAACATATAGATAACAGCGAAAAGGGCCATGGATTGTTGAAGTATGGTGCCGTCACTTTACCTTTTAAAGATGATTTTCCAAAAGATACATATCTCTACAAGGCCATGACAACGAACCCGGAAGAGGTTGCGAAAATGTCTGATTCAGCTTAATGCGATAGATAATAATGTGGGGTAAGAGTATGAAAATAAAAATAAAGACTTTGGAAAGAACGAATACCAACGCATTTAGCGATAATTCCACAAAAGCAAAAGAGCCCCCTAAAAATAAGCAACGTGAACGCTTGCAGCGTGATGTCATCGCTGAACAAGAACTTCCTAAAGATCAAATAAATTGGCAAGAGCAGTCTCAAGAACGACTTCTACAAAATAGCTCAACCACCGTGCAGAAATCAGCAGATGACAAAGCAAGCCATAAAAGAGAGTCTATAGGTCAGTCATATCAGAGCAATACCTATGCGTATAGAGCTCCGGAAAAACAAAAACTTAAAAATAAATCACAAACAATAGAGGCAAGAGATACAAAAACTGTTTATCGGCTAAACAAAATTGATAATAAAAGAGAGAAGCTTGAAAAGAAGCAAACCAAGACCCTTAGACGAAAGACGAGCCTTGAAAAAAAAGCCCTTAGAAGAAATTCGTCTGACCGTTCACAAAAGGCAATTGTGAAGAAAGCAAAGAGAGAGAACAAATTAGAAAGACTTAGTATCAAAAGTGAGAAGCTTGAAGACAAAATAGAAAAATTAGAAACTCGACAAAACAAAATCATCGTTAAAAATTCTAGGGTTAGACTAAAGCAGCTTAAATTTGGTAAAAGCCGAGTGAAAAATCCTACGATGAATAGCGGAAAAGGTGTCGAAGGTGCGACTGAAAGCTCACCTCAAAACAAGCCAATCAAATGGCGTAAAAATCCCACTATTAGATTAAAAAAACTCGAAAGAAAAACAGAAAAATATGAAACTAAGCGAGCGAAAATGCTCACAAAAGCTCCGAAAAAAAAGCTTACACGCCTTGAGTCCGGAGAACTGGCCATTAAGAAGGGAAGCAGAAGTAACATTCAAAAAACTTTTTATCAATCTTTCCATCAGCCTAAAAAATACCTCTCAAATGATCTAAGACATCTAGAACGACAGCAGGGAAATGAAGGGGTGCTATTGGCTCATAAAACAGAGACCCTTTTAAAAGAGAAAATTGCAAAGCCTTTTGTACGAAAACATGTACCTTTTGGTTTTGATAGAAAGCAGTACAGGTCAGACAAATTACTAAAAAAGAAGAATTTTGCAAAGGCAAAAAAAGATATATTAATAAAAACAAGTAATACTCAATTATCCTCCAATAAGTTATCCCAAACATGGCAAAAACGAAAAATAAAAAGGGAAATGTATAAAAGGCATAACGTTAAACGTGGGATTATGGCAAAATTACAAGGTGGCGCTCAATCGCTTTTATCAAAGATAAACCCTCTTACAGCGATACAACAAACTTTGGCAGCAGTTAACGCCGCAATATCATCAGCCTTTTTAGCAATAAAGATTCTACTTTTAGGAAGTACGTTAATTTTATTTGTGATTGTACCAGTAATAACGTTAGTCAACGTATTTGGCATCTTTTTCAGTTGGGGTGCAGATGAGGCAAATGGTACAGACCAGGAAGCGTTCTTTATAGCAGAAACAAACAGATATTATTCAGGCAGGCTCGCAGACTTACGTATGTCGCTGATAGTTGCAAGAGATACACTAAGTTTTCCGGGATATAGCAACCTAAGCGAAGTACATGTTTTTGATGCTACTACAAATGACGGGCAAACGGCTCATCAACGTCAGATAAGACTCTTAGGCGCTTTGGCTGCATACTATCAAGACGATCTAAACCTCGCAACAGCACAGGCATATATTGATGGGTTGATAGATACGATTTTCCCAATAAGTACAACATTAGTGGATGCGGGATGGTGGACGGGTGGCAACCATTGTCGATGCTGCGATTCTTATAACCCACGGGTTTGGATACATTACTGGATTTTATACATAAGCCTTCATGAGCTTTATTGGGATGGATATATACAAAATACTCTCGAGAGTATAGAAGACCCTGACCACCAAGAATTAGCATTCTTGCAATTTGAACAATATCAAGAACTATTAGGCTTGGCACAGATAGGCGCAAACCCTTTCGGTGAAAATGTAAATTGGCTCACAGGCGTTTCTAGTGTATATGGCTATCGCATCATGAATGAATCAAAGGAATTGCATAATGGTATAGACATTGGCTGTCCTGTAAACACCCCATTATTTGCTATTGACGATGGTGTTGTAACTGCTGTTGGATATAACAGTTCTCGCGGTCACTATATTGAATATCAAATAATAACAGAAGGGCTAGGTGATATAACAGTTACCTATATGCACCTTAATTCTTCTCTTGTTTCTATAGGAGAACCAATATCATCTGGACAGCAAATAGCATTATCCGGGAATACAGGGTGTTCAACAGGGCCTCATTTACATCTTGAAATGTCACTTAATGGTAAATTTATCAATCCTTTATTTTTGCTTGAATTTCCGGGATTGTTTGATTAGGTTATTACCTTCAAAAAGGTTTAACATAAAAAAATTGAAAGGATGTAGGAATTATGGCATTTTTCACAGCAGCAATAACTACAGTATCAACGCTCGTAACACTTATTGGCGCAGGGCTTGGAGCTTGGGGGGTTGTAAACCTCATGGAGGGCTATGGGAATGATAACGCCGGTTCTAAGTCACAGGGCGTTAAGCACTACACACCTAAGTAGATGTAAGAAAAAACACTAATAATGATGGGGCTGTACACGTTGGGAAAACTGCGGAATAATGCGGAAAACGGACATTTTATGTGAAAGTGTCCGTTTTGTGTTAT
>WQZK01000007.1 GCA_009780765.1 Defluviitaleaceae bacterium | reverse complement strand
GCTCTGGATCCAAATCAGAATCATCAAATGTAATATTTAAGCTATCTTCTAATGCTACAATTAACTCTACAGATCTAAGTGAATCTATTCCAATATTAGACAATGCATCTTCATCATTAATGTCGTTTTCATCAATAATTGCTAGCGATGCAATAATTTTAATTGTTTCACTTTTATTATTCATTTTATCTTCTCCAATTCAGTAATCATCAAAGAAACTTGATTTATATCTTCTTTATTAATTAAATCAAATATTTCATTAATTTTTTTATAATCTACTTTATCCCTTAATCGCATATACTCAAACAATGCATAATATTTATCTAAAGAGTTTAAGTATGGAGTAAGAAAATCTACATTTACGTATTGAGAACAAAATTCGTATGTTCGCTTGCGTAGCACTCGATGAATACCTAATATATCTCTTGCCATAATAAACTCAGATATGTTAGGTATTATCAAGTCATTTCTTTCAGTACCCAAATCTTTAATAAATTCATTTAAAAAAACTTTTTTCATTTCATTACTAGTGTTTTTATTAATATCAAATGCTATAACATATTCAGAAAAAATATTTTTTAATTCATCAAACGATAGTAACCCAGTATCTCTTGGTGTATCATTTAAATAATAGAAATTGCTATTTTCAGCTTTAGATAATAAAATATAATGATCTTCCCGCCACAATTCTGTTTTATATTTTTCTTTGATATATTCGGGCTTCACCATAACACAAATATAGTCATGCTTATCTAAGAATAGTGGCTCTAGGCATGAATTGACATTTACATTTATAATGTTATTTTCCTTCGCTACATCTTGAATCCTTTTTATGTTATAAAAAGAGGCATATTCTACTTTTTTTTCAAAAAATATATCTATTATTTCGTCAAAGTGCAAAAAAGACTTATAAAACAAATCTTTGTATGCATATTGTTCTTCTCTTAAAATATATAAAAGAAAGTTTTCAATACAAGATAATCCATGTAAATCACTTAATTTGCCCTTATCAAATATTAAGCTTTTCATTTTTTATCTCCTCTAAATACGCAACTCTATTTTTACAAAAATACCAATCTGTAAAACTCATGTTGTATTTAAAAAGCTTGTTTTCAACTGGATGAATAATTTGCTTCATAAAATATAAATTCAAAGGCTTGATTAATTGTATTGAATTTTGAAAACCTTCAATACTCTCCATTTTAGGGTAAATAAGCAGGGAGTTTATCATCGTATAATAACATTCTTGCTCAACTGCAAATTGCTTTATTCTTAAAACTAACTTATCAAAAAAATCTTTGTTGCCAAATTTATGTAAAAACAAATTAATATCACTAAATTTATATAATGTTAAGTCTTTTCTAACATCTACCCAATGAAATGTAGTCGCTTCTTTATATAGGTGGCAACATAAGTGAATAAAAAAATCTATATAATCCAGCGTACTAAAGCTAAATTCTCCATTGTTAATAAAAATAGAATCATCTAAAAACTTTGAAACCATTTCTTTTTTAGATGTTTTAAAATCGAAAGAAAAATTTATATCAATAGCTAATGGCTCGTTTTCAATCAGCTTTATAAACGGTACAGTTTCACCAAAGTTCATACTGGCATGTATAATTTCCATTCTACTAGCAATCTTTATTTTCTTTTGCTTTCTTGAATACCACCCTTGCACAAATCCATTATCACGAAGTATTTTCTGAAGGCTTGAAACATCTTCTTTATTTACTAGTATATCAATATCATTAGATATACGCTGACCTTCCTGATATAAAGTAGTTGTTAGCAAGGCACCTTTAAGAAGTGCGTATTTAAAATTAACATCTCTAAAAATATGTGAAAGGTAACTTATGTTAGATTTAAATTTTTTTGCCCGATCCACATAATCGTGATATATAGCCACTAAAGCATTATCAACCTCTCTTGAAAAGCTAGATTTAGTTTTTTGTAAATTTACATAAACAATTCCCGCTATCCTATTTGTTATAACCTCTCCAATAAAATGACTTTCATCTTTTGGTGAAATTATTTCATCGCTCCCTGTATAAAACACATCAGACAATTCGAAAATCAAATCCATTTTTTCTATTCCTTCCTTTAGTGTTGTTGATTTTTAATATTAAGTAGATTTAAAGTAACTTCTGTAGCCTCTATTGGCAATTTATGTGAAGTTTTATTAATAATAATACCGCTTTTTACAGCATCCAATTGCACATATTCTTTTTTAATACTGGTATATAGCAAATCATTTTTATTTGCTATATCAAATATCAAACGTTCAAATAAATTTTCTTCCATACAATTTTGGGTTATGTATTTGTGATTACTATCATTATTTTCGGGATAAAATATTTCAATAGAATAAAAATCCTCTATTAACACTCTCTTTACTTCATTAAGAAAACTTTTGTTATCACTAATATGCCCCAATCCTAAGTAAGATGTTATAAATGGTATCGACTTTGGCAAAAATGGCATTTTTTCTGCATTCATTACTAAAAGACTTGCTTTTTCATAAGTATTTCTAGTAATTAAATCTTTTTTAAGCTCTTTCATTATATAATAACTAATGTCAGAGCAAATGACAAGGTCAAAATTGGCTTTTTCAAGCCATCTTAATAAAGTACCTGTACCTGTTGCTATATCTAAAAGGATACTTTTATTAGATATAAGATTTTGCATAGTTTCAAACAAACCCTGCATAACTTTAAGATATTTGGTACTATACCTTTTTTGTCTTTCAATTACTTTCAGCTTATTATATGTGTTATGCTTTCCTTGTTGGCGTTTAATTTGTCCAAGGTAATATAAATCCACATCATTTAATGTTGAAATAGGGGCTTTTAAAAGCTGTTGTATTTCATTTTCACTCAGTTCATCTAATACATTTTTTTCATACTGCCAACTATCTTCAATAAGCTCTTTTTCACACAAAAAATATCCAATTTCATCTGAAATATGGTACGTATTTTTACATTCTACACATAAAGCTTTTGCATTAATTATCCGCTTATAGTCTTCATTATATACGTCCCAATGCAAATTGCTTTTACATATGGGGCATACCAGTAAACTAAAAATCATTTTTAACATAATAAGCCTCCTCTTGATTAAATAAATAATCAGTAGCTAGTTTAGCTGAAATATCTGGCATATCCAATCTGAATAAATTTGTTTATCATCTAAGAGTTTATTTTTATGCATAATAAGCACGATAGAGTTATGATGAGTGTAGATATTTGCTTTTATAGATAGTGTTTTACAAACTTCAATAAATGAACAAATATTATTTTTTCTTGCGTTGCCCATATTCACAACTATTGCTCCATTATTTAATAATAAATTGTATAAATTTTTAATAAAAGCTTTTGTAAATACAAAGCTTGGTATTTTATCTCCTATGAATAAATCACAAAAGACAAATTCATACTTTTGAGATGTAGATTGTACATAGTTTAATGCATCCTCATTTATAAAAGCTATATTGTTTTGATAATAATTACTTTTAATAAAATATTCAATAGAAGCCTTTATAACTTCATGCGAAATTTCAACAACTTCAACAGTACACTCTCTATATTTTGTTGCTAAAAAAATTGGAACCCCGCACCCACCTCCACCTAAGACTAATATTCTTTCACAAGAGTTGGCAAAAAGAAAATTAACAACATCTTCACAATATTGATAAAATTGAAGTTTTTCGGGTGCTTTTAAGTTTATTTTACTGTATGCTCCTGATACTCCGTCAACTCTCATTTCGCGAAAATTCTTTCTGTAATTTAAAAACACACAGTCAACAATTTCAATATTCCCGTATTCACTATTTAAAGTCCCCTTTTTAATATAAAACCCTTGTGTTGCATACATATGTATAACAAAAAAAACAATTGCAACAAAATAAAGATACAACAAAACTATTAAAGAAGTATTTATTACAAATGCGTTAAGTATATTAATTAAAACAATTGCAAATAAAATTATTATTAAGTATTTACCATATGCCCTTAAAAATCTACTCAAGCAAAATTACCCCCAATTAAAATAAAATCATTTGTTACAATGATATATTATGTTTATAATTAAATACTAACTGATCGCCCAATTCCTCGGGAGACTCTCCATTAATAAATATTCTCGCCCATAATTCAACCCCTATTACAGAATACAAAGCGTAGCGATTGTTGTTTAGCTCATTTAAAATTATATCTAAATGCTTCGAATCCCAATTAAATATTTGTGGAACAAGCCCATTTCGTATTAAAGGCAACGCATATTTATACGGCTTTTTACTAGTAGAAAAACCCATTTTAGGAGCATACACAATTTCCTTAGGAAGTATTTTTGCAGCAGCTTCTTTTACTAGCCATTTACGCTCTTTTTTGCGATATCGGCATTTTGGATTTATATTCATTGAAAAATCTATCATAGAGTTATCTAAAAATGGTATCCTAGATTCGATAGATGCCGCCATCCCCATCCTATCATTTCGCTGTAGGAGGTTTAAAAGATGCCCGTACATGTCATCATATCCAATAGCCAACAAAGCTTTATGGTCATGCCTTTTAAGTGGACTTAATTTTTCATATAGTTTTTGATAGCGTATGCTTCTCTGGGCTCCATCTTCAACACATGATTTTCTCAGTATTTGATGAACTTGATTAGGATTTGGTGTTGGAAATCTTGAAAACGTTCTATGCTCTAACTCTTCTAAAGTTACCGGAGCCATAAATGCAAGATATTTATTAACATACTGAAAAATTGGATTTTGACCCCAATGCCAACGCAATGCCTCTGGTTTTGCTCTTCTTAAAAATGGAATCCATAATTTGCGATAACGCCAAATTTTATAAGCATCTTCATGCCATTCATAGCCACCAAATAGCTCATCAGAGCCTTCGCCAGTTAAAACTACTTTTATTCCATCACGACGACATGCCTTTGCAACTGCAAGAAAGGCTTGATCGCTTCTATAAACGGGAGGTGAGTCGTTATACCAAATAGACTTTGGCCAATCATATAAATATTCATGTGTAGTGTACTTAACTTCTCTAATTTCTACCCCTAAATGCTTTCCTACCACCCTAGCTTTGTCTGATTCTGGCAAGGCATCCTCTACACTGGCAACATACGCTACTAAATTAGGATTTAGTTCTTTTGCATAAGCTGTTATCAAACTAGAATCCACTCCACCGCTACAAAAAGTTGCAACTGGCACGTCTCCCATCATGTGCGAATGAACGCTCTCTCTAATAATTTTTTGAAATTGTGGAACATAATCATGAGGAGATACTTTATACGAATCTTTAAGGGCATCTACATCAATATTGTCAATAACATCAAAGTATGTAATTTCATCTGTACTGTTATCGCCAATTCTATATATAGTCCCAGGAAGTGCACTTACAATATTTTTAAAACTTGTCCATGTGCCTTCTAAGTATTCGTGAGAAATATGCGTAGCCAGTGCAACAATGTCTGGCTCGCACTTTACTTCAGGATGCTGTAGAATAGACTTTATCTCTGATGCAAAAATAAACATACCATTCTCGATTTTATAGTAAAGCGGCTTTATTCCTAGGCGGTCGCGCCCTATCCATAAGCTATTGCTTCGAAAATCGAAATATGCAAATGCAAACATTCCTTCAAACATTTTTACAGCTCTTTCAACTCCCCAATTATGAAGAGCATATAAAAATACCTCTGTATCTGTTTCGCTTTTAAACCTTACATTCTCACCTATTAGCCTGCTTTTTAATTGCTTATAATTGTACAGTTCTCCATTGTATACTAACATTCCTTGCCCATCATCAGTCGTAAAAGGCTGGCTACCATTTTTACTTAAATCAACAATACTGAGCCTCACATGCCCAAAAGCAAGGTTGTTTTTTGTATATATCCCATGATCATCTGGCCCTCTATGGTTCATTACTTCCAGCATATTATTTATGATATTGTCATTTGCTCTTACTCCATCTTTATTCAAAAAACCAGCTATTCCACACATACAATAACCTCCTTTACAATTATGTAATACATGCTTCTTCAGTTTTATTTGTTATTGGAGCAAACTCTGAAAAACCTCTAACTTGCACATATTCCATCCAATAACCTTCACATAATTTATCAAAAACACAGCTACTACAAACTTCGTCTTTTCTCTTGATATTTTTCCTAATATTAGTCCAGTCTATTACATTATCTTCATTTAATTGATTTAATTCAGCCATGTCATTTGTGTAGTAAAAATCAGCAAAATATTTTACTGGATATAGCTTTTCAAATACACAAGGCAATATAGATTCTAGCTCCAAGTTAAAATTGTTTTTGTGTGCGAACTCTATACATTTTATAATTTCAGCCTTAATATCTCGATAGTAAGGTACTACTCCTTCAAAATCTTTTGCCGCATTTCCATTTGCATGCGGAAAGGCAATATTTGCACTCCTTATATTAATTTGGTTTAATAAATCAATAGTATTTTTTAAATCTTTTGCATTATGTTTTGAAATAACCATTTTCCCAAATATTTTATCTGTATATACAGCTAAATTTTTTAGCCCCTCCAATGTTTCTTCAAAACTTCCTGGTGCCTTTGTTATAGCATCATGCATAGCAGAATTAGAACCATGTAATGCTATTGTAAAATAATCTACATACTTAGAAGTTTCTTGAGCAAACTCTATTTTTTTAAACATTCTCCCATTAGTTTGAAGGCATACGCATAAGTCTAGCGTTTTAGCATATTTAATAATTTCAAAAAAATCTTTACGTATCGTAGGTTCTCCACCTGTAATAATTACAGTATCACAACCATTTTCTTTCGAATTCTTTATAATTTGCAGGCATTCATCTGTTGAACGATCTGTTTTATTATATACTTCTTCAGATACAATTTTTTGATTTGAAATTACGCAATGAATACAGTAGTTGTTGCATGAGTATCCAACTTTAATATCTGCACTTTTATTCATATTTACTTCTACCTTTCATCAAATTGTTGCAACCAACTCTCAAGACAAGCTAATTCCCAAAGCAAGTTGCCTCCAAGCCTTTCAACCTTACCTTTTTTATCATCTATAAACTTTTGAATTTTTTCTTGTTTAAATAGCTGCCTATCTAAACAAGCTTTACTATTTAATACTTCTTTACAAAACTCATAAACATTACCTGAAGCATATTTTATCTCTGGTATAGCAAAATGGTGCTTTTCTCTATAAATAAAGTCATGATCAAAATATTCAGAAGCAATACTTTTTAACACAGCCTTTCCCTCTTGATTGTGTAGCTTATTAGCGTGGCTTGTACTAAGACTTAATTGAATTAATTTTTTACTTAAAAACGGTGCACGTATTTTTATTTTATTATTAATAACTACATTATAAGTACGCTTTATAGGGTCTTCTGGAAGAATTAAGTTTAAATTGCTGATAATTGCACTTTCATACGGGTCATTCGGTAATAAATCTATATATTTTGAAACTTTATCAATAAATTCACGCCCTTTATCCCATTGATGGTTAAGAATATCATTTACATCATCAATTTTATATTCTAAAAACAAGTCATAAAATAATTCTTTTTTATTTAAATTTGTATTCAGTATATCTCTGTGCCATTTATATCCATACCAAGCTTCATCAGGACCAAGCCCACTAAATGCCGATTCAAATCCTTCTTGTTTAGAATATTTGCCTAGCAACAAATACCCTAAAGAATCATTGCTAATCATTGGTTCACTTGATAGGTGTAAGGTCTGGCGTATGTTTTCGTTTAATTCGTCGTTAGTAATAAATAGTTCTTTGTGGTCGCAATTATACTTTTGCGCAACGTATCTTGAATATTCAAACTCATTGCCCTCTTCTCCGCAAAATTCATTAAAACCAATAGAAAACGTTGATGGAGTATAACCAAAATCCCTTTTTAGAATAGCCACCAAAAGTGACGAATCAAGCCCTCCTGATAGCCAAACACAAGGCAGATTTTTTTTGCACCTGCTTTCAATAGATTCTAACAAAAGCTGTTTTGCTGAAGTAACTAAACCTTCAAAAGTTATTTCAGGATCAATTTGAAATTTATGTGTGAAATACACTGATTGATTACATGATAATTCGCAATTCCCAATATTGGTAGTTAAGCAACTTCCTATTGGCAACTTTTTATATTCTTTAAAAATAGTCATATCTCCAATCATTATTGATTGCATGGCTATATAAGAATATATAGCAACAGGATTTATAGTCTTTTTCCCTATCAATTTAACCAATGAAGGTAAATATGTTGAAAAATATAGCTCGTCCTGATTCATGTAGTAGTAAATTGGAATAGAATTATAATTATCGCTAGCAAAGAGCAATTGCCTTGTATTTGAATCCCAGATAAAAATAGCAAATTGACCATCTAATTTATCAAAATAACTTTTACCATATTTATAATAACCTTGTAAAATTAAGTGAGCTACATAACTATCATTTTCAATACTAGCAGTCAATATTAAATCTTCCTCTAATTCTTTAACATTAAAAATTTCTCCACAAATAAAAATATACATATTATTATGGCAATAATATGTATTCATTCCTTCTAAATATGTTATAGCAACATTTTCTTCTTTAATGCTCCATTTTATATAATCTTCATTATTGCTTCTAATAAATGAAGATTGTAATTTTTCTAATATATTATTACAATAATCATAGTTAAATGGCTTTGTTGATATCATTCCAGCTAAGTTCAATATCTAGCACCCCTTTATATTTTTTTGTAATTCTGTATCTCTATACGAACACACTTTACATATACTTATTTTTTGCGATTCTCCTTTTTTATGTAATAGCCTATATTCTCTTAATGTATCATCATTCCATATACTACTAATCAAGCTTGTATTAACATTCCCAAGAACTCCACTTTCGCCGTACGACTCAGAGTTTTTTGTCACAAAGCAACATGGATACACAAGCCCATCATACGAAATAGTGAGCCTTAGCCATAAATATGGGCATTGCCATTCATCATAAAATAAACTATTATCGGAGTGCTGGCTTAATTCATCTCTATAGTCAATAATAGATATTTCATCTGCAATTTCACTCCATAATTTTTTATAGTTCTCTATATTATCTTGCATTTCTGGAACACAAACAGACTGCACTCGAATATATGGTGTATTTGATTTTTTTTGTTTCTTTAAGCTTGATAATAACTTAATATTTTCATAAACTCGATTAAAATCTGAGCCAACCCTATATTTTTCATACACCTCTGAAGTACACCCTTCAAACGAGAGTATAATACGGTCTATTCCTGCATCAATTAAATTTTCTGCTATAGTGCTATCCAAAAAATACCCATTTGTATTAATAAATACATCAGGGATATTTTTGCTCTTTGCATATTTAACCATTTCTATAACTTGCTTATGTAATAGAGGTTCTCCTCGCCAATTTAATTTTAGTGCATATAAGTTCATCTCTGAGCTCTCATCTATAATTTTTTGAAATAATTCAAAACTCATAAAACCTTTTTTTTCATAATCATAAATTGTAGACGCACAGAAGCTACATTTTAAGTTACAATGATTTGTTATCTCTATATCAAGGTGTAATGGGTATGGTTCAACAATAAATTGCTTAGGATTGTTTTCCCATTTCATTCTATACTCAGATATTTTTGAATTTGTTAAATCAAATGAAGCACCTTTAACAATATTAATATTTTGATTACTTTTACTCACATTATTCCCTCACAATTCCTATGTTTTTTTAAATTTTTTAATATGTCCATCTGAATTGGCAAGTTGCCATATCCAGCACCCAATTGAACATTTGTTTTTTCGTTTCCATGAAAATCGCTTCCACCAGTTACTACTAAATTATATTGTTTAACCAGCTCAGAACTTTCCAAAACAATCTCTTTTGGTTGTTCAGAATGGTAGCATTCAATTCCATTAAGCCCATAACTAACCAATTCTGAAACGAGCTCATTTAAAGGCTTATGTTTAATACTCCGAAATGGATGTGCCAACACCGCTATCCCCCCAGATTGCTTTATTATCTTTATTGCCTGTTCTGGAGTTGGCTTATCTCTTTGAATAAATAATTTACCACCCACATCAAAATATTCTTTAAGAGCCTGTTCCTTACTATTAACATATTTTTTTAAAATCATGTAGTCAATTATTCCGTCCTGATTCATACTAAACTGATGCTTATTCAATTCATCTGTTGAAACGCGAATCCCATATCTATTTAGTTTTAATAACCATTTTATAAAAACCTTATATCTGCTTTTTTTAGTATCTTCAAGAAACGATTTAATAGCTTGAGAACTTGGATTAATAAAATACCCAAGCATATGCAACTGACCATCACCAAAGTTTGTATTAATTTCTATACCGTTTATAAATTCTATATCTAATTTTTGAGCTTCTATTGATGCCTCATTTAAACCGTCTACCGTATCATGATCAGTTATTGCTATTGCCTTCAATTTCTTCTTTGAAGCCATCTTAACAATTTCAGATGGTGTATATATACCATCTGATTTGCATGTATGTATATGTAGATCAATATAACTTTCCATCAACTTAGCCCTCTATTCATTAAAAGTTCTATTTCTTTTCTTTGCATATATGCATGTGTTGCTCCAAAAACTATCAATACTTTTTTATATTTTTCAAGTATCTTTTTTGTTTCGCTAATAATACATTGATCTCTAAAATCATTTTGAATTCTTGAAATTTTATTAAATCCATACTTTTTATAGTTTTTGTTATTTTTTCTCGGCACAGGATCAAGCAATTTACAATAAAAGCTTTCATCCAATTTTTCAAAATTTATCATGCCAAATATTTTATAGAACAAATCAAAAAAAATGGAATTACTATATAATATCCCATTCATTTCTGTATTGCTATTAAAATAATTTATTCCATTTTCTAGATAGTCATTAAACAAAGACTCGTCCCTTTGTCCCCTCGTTTTCCATTGATAAATAAATCTACACATATAGTATACGAAAATTTCGTCTAGGCTAAATCCATTAGTTAAAATTATTTTCACCTCATCTGCTAATGGCGGCTCTGGGCAGAAAACTTCAATTTCTTTTTTATAGCCCATATATGCTGCATATAAATTTTCTCCAAATAAATGGATATTTTTAATATCAACATCAGCTAATGTTTGCAAAAATTTATTTTCATTCGTTACGTTTAATTGTGGAACCCCTTCAACTATAACAGCACGAGGCTTAAATTCAGTTAGTATATTGGGAATATCATTAAATACACTATCCTCTGCATTGTTTGTGTGATTTGTTCCATAATAATATAAAGAATATTCACCATTGTTTATTTCATAAATATATGGCACCTTATGTCTTACATTAGCATATCTCTTATAATACTTATAATTTTTGTACTTCATAAATTAAAATTTATATTTCAGGTGCTCTTTTGCATAAGATACCCATTCATCTTGTGGAGATACTATTTTCGGCAAGTCATTTATAGGTGCCCAAAAAAATTCGAAAATATGATTATCTGCACTTATTTCCCATGAATCATCAGTATCTGATTTTGCCTCCAAGTGATAAAAGTATCTTGTAATTTCTTTTGCAATACAATTTTCAGGAATCCATCCTGTTATCTGATAGGTAATATAAGATGGATTTTCTACATTATCGTATTCCTTATACGTTACATGCTTAAAACCTTTTTCTGAGTTAGCGTGATGTTCGATGGTAATGCCTCTTCTAAATGATGCCCAATCAAAACTGTTTAAATCTGGCCTCGAAAATATATTGCTTTTTTCGATAACAACATATTTATTTTCAGGCAAACATGTTGTTAAACAGCCAATTTCACACATTACTTTTATATTATCTAGCCCTGTTTCTTCAAATGCTTCTCGCAAGGCTGCTACCTCATTTGCCTCATCTCGCTCTATCGTGCCAGCAGGAATTTGTATACCTGCATGTGGATGTTTAAATAATAATAACTGTTTCTCTTTGCCATTATTTCTTGTAATAAAAGTAGTAACTTTTTTTAGACACATTTTAGGCTCTCCTCATTTCGATTATTTTCTTTTTCTACAGCTGCACAAATATTTTTAATACACTGCATTATATGTGTATGTGTATTTTTATACCATTGAGTCGATTTATTTAAATACTTTAAATCCAAAAAACATCGTACAACATTATATACTTCAGATAAAAGCTCAATCGTTCCATAAACTTTATATAATTGCCTCATACTGCCAAATTCATGCCACTGCTCCAAATATGTAATTAATAAGTTTTGCTCTAAATACGAATTTTTTTCCAAATTCAAGCGTCGAAAAAAGTATTGTATAGAAAAGAAAGGGTGTGATATAACTACATTTTTCCAATCATAAATAACAATATTATTTTCGCTTACGACTATATTACCTTCTCTAAAATCCTCATTGTGAAGGGTATATGGAATAGTGGAGATGTCAGAAAGTGTTCCAATCTCATTTTGAAGCCATTCTACCATCATATCGCTGTTAAGTTGCTCTTCACTCATCCAATTCTTAAAATGTCCAAGCATATCTTTAAAATACATAAGTATATTAGGAAGTGTAAGATTAAGACAACCTATTTCTTTAAATTGTTCTAAAATTTTATATGAATAAATCTGCATATCAGCATATAGCTTTATAGCTTTATGCTTTTCGGCATTATTCATTATTTCCAATGGTTCACCACCAAAATCATCCATTATAAACCAATCATCAATTGCATCTCCATAAATAATCGTAGGCAAGTTATTATGCCATTTCTCTGATAATAACCTAATAATTGAGATTTCACTGGGAGGCTTAAGATAGTTTTTTTTATAATATTTGATGCAATTATCTGTATAAATTTTTAAAATAGACGACCAACCCCATGCTCCTTTAACTTGCTCAATTTGAGTTACTTCTATATTATCTTTTAAAAATAAACTTTTAATATGTTGCGTAGTTTCTTCATACCAACCATTATATTCCCAATTAGAATACGAAAATTTACATGTTTTAGTGTCTTTTAAATTCCACCAAGACATTAAAAACTCCTTTTGGTAATTTTCCTCCCATAAAACAGATACTAAATGTTCAACTTCATACCATTTATGAGAATTTGATTCTAATACTTTACCATCTATTAGTTCCACTTCACAGTAATGAACATTTACTTCTGTTGCATCCAAATGCCTTAGCACAATAACATCTAAACCATAGACTTTTTTTATTGTACCTATTATAAGAGGGATATAACTCGGAAAAAAAGCTATTTCCTGGTGTGGCAAACAAAGGCATGGTATGATTATACCATTATCGCCTTTCTCTAGCAATACCCTTTGGTTTTTATAGTCATATATTATATAATAACATATATTGTTTTGATTAATTATAACACTCATTCCATTATATTTAAAGTTTCTATACTTAGTTGATACTTATCTTGGTTAATCTGTTTACACCCGCTATTTCTTAATACATGGATTGTATTATTAAACAACTCTTCAGCCGCAGATTTTATATCTAATCTATGCGATGGTTCAATTTCACAAGAAACAAACTCTGTAGCCTTTAGGTTTACATTTGATATATTTAATTCACCAAAATGTATTAGTCGTTTTTTATCAATATTTCTTATATCATATGCTTTTACAGTATCAAACATTATATTTAACATTTCGCCAGTTCTAATTAAATAATGTTCATCTTTCAAGTCATTGTCATTTATTTCAAGAAGATCATTTTCTGTATAATCAAAGGAGCGAATAACATATCTTTCTCTATATTGTGAAACATATGTAACAGGCATAATAGATTTTTCATTCGTTTGCATACCCTCTAAAACTTTTTTTGCATTTTTGTATGCTTCTCCAGAAATATTATCAGTTTCATACCTTAACGCATCTTCACTAGTAATTGCAGTCCTAATCGTTTTTCTCTCTAAGTAATCATATATAGAGTTATCAGGTGTTTTTAAACAGGATATCCAGCCTACACCTTTTCCTCTTTTTCTAATTCTAAAGCTATGTTTATTTTTATAAAAATCTAAATCAATTGTATCATAATATATATCACAGATGAGCCTCTCTTGAACTTTAATTAAAAACCAATTAGGAGGAATAATTGATTTAATGTGCTTTATAACATTTAGCTGAGATTCTGTTGCCAAAAATTTAAACTCTTTCTCTGTATGAATACCTCTCTCATCTTTCTTCTGACCTCTTTCACTTAACATATTACTACCTGCTAAAGAATCTTCTTTTAAGCAATTAATTTTAGTGTTATTGCATTTATAAAAACCAAATACGTAATCTTTCAAACTTTTCGCATTTTCAATTTTTAATGATTTTCCGTGGTATAGATTTTCAGTAATAACAACCTTACTATTACTATTATCATTCGAACCAATTAATTCTAAAATATTATTCTTAAAAAAATCTGAATCTAAAAACTGCTCTAAACGCATTCCACCTTTTTCTTCTATTTCTAAAAAGAATAAAGGTTCAGATAAATCCTCACTATTACTTGGGTTAACTGCATAGCAGCAATCTAGCGATATCAGCATTCTACAGAGATTTAAATGATCAATTAAAGTAAACTCATATGAATGTTTATACAGCACATGGTTTATTGGTAACATTTCTGATACATAACTATAAGCCGCATCAAAATCTTTTTTTAGTTTAATCTTTTTTTCATACCGTTTCCCATCTATATAGGTCTTAGGTGAGTATGTAATACTAACTTTGTCGCCATTATTTTTATATTTAAACTTTAGCCTATGTTTAGTACCTTCTGGGGTTCCATTATAATGATAATCTTTAGATGATATCATATGCAACTCTGATTTTATTTGAGGATTCTCTACTACAAAAGTAATTTCATCAACATGTATGTATTTAGTGTTCATAAAAATGTTTAATAATCTCTTTAAATTAGGTTGTTCTAGCTTATACGTATATTCTCTTTCTCTACTAATATTATTTTTCACAGCTTTTCACTCCTTAGTATATTTAATCAAAAAACCCGTCTCTTTTCCATTTATTATTTAAGCTTTCCTTTATCTCTGGAGCAATCATCTTGGCCAAATTTACTCTTAATTTTAACCAGACTCGCTTAATTCTTAAAAAAATAATAAAAAATATTGCAAAAAAATTATTCGTATATTTTCTACAGTTCTTTAATGATATATCCATATCAATTATAGCCTTCTGAAAATCATTTAGTAGTTTATTAGGGTCATCTAAAACTTTTCCAACGTACTTATCGCCTGATTTTGTTACCATTTCTTTTCCCATAACTTTACATGTTAACATAGATTCGTGAAAATCTACCCCTAAAAAAGTTGAAATGTTTTTCATTGTGCTTTCCGTGTTAATTATCATTTCATCAAAATCAACTATCATAATTTTATCTGGATATAATTTTGCAGCTTCTTCAACTTCTTTTTGCTTATTTATTAATTTTCGTACATGATTAGATTTTACAAGTTTCTCTGGTGTTGTTTCTAATAAACACATAGAACGCATATCATCAGCGACCGGGCGCCTGTTAGAACGCGTTGCAATAATTGCATTTATTGAGCGAATTAAATAAATCATTTTCCCATTTGGGTAATATTTCACAAATGAATTTGCCGTATTAGGGCGGTCAAAACCCATACTTGTATAATATTTAATATTTTCCTTTTCATATGGGTATCCGCTCCATGATTCTAGCATACTTTTTAGTATGTGTGTAGCAACAATTTGCGGAGTCCATTCGTTTTCTTTGTTCAAACATTCCATCCACATTCTATCAAAGTTATAAAAATCTAAATCAAATGCAAATTCACATCGATCTTTTACAGACATATCGTAATCTAAATATTTTCTATATGTAAACCATTCTAATTGGTAATAATATGTATTGCTTAGCATAGAACGTAATTCTAATATATCTTTATATTTTAACCAATCATCACTTTCAAAGCTACACAAGCAATCCACTATCATATCATGGTTAGGCGTAACAAAAAAATTGGGATGACCTTCTAATAACCCACGCAATACTGCTTTTCCTGAAGTTCCAAGCCCATCTATTAATAAAATCATACTGCTCTCATGCTTAATACAACTCATCTCTAAAATCCATTATCCTTTATTAAAATATTTATATATAATTTGGGCTAATTCCCAATCTTTCGCAATATCAATGTCAACATATTCACCGTTTATTTCATACCAATATGGTTTTTGCCCCACATAATAACCTATATCGCTAATTGCTTTATGAGATAAAATAGACATAGTGAAATTTAAAAGATACATTGGAGGCAATTCTTGTGAAATACGATGCCATGCACCAAACTGGAAATTAACTGGTTTACACTTATCGTCTAATAAAAACTGCTTAGTCCTATAAACAGCTACAATTGAGTCATATTCATTTTTATCAAGCTTTTCCCACATATTTATACATTCAGTATAATCATTAAACAAAGGGTCTGTTACTTGACACCACATAACATCATCTTCAATTGAAATTTGCTTATATATTCCTTTTATTACATCAATTATAGGGGTGCTATTGTACGTTAGACCAATATCTCTTTTAATAAAATTAATACCATAGTAGTCTGCAGTTTTTTTCTTCGTTTCGTCCTCTGAACTAAGGTAAATTTTTGATGGGTTAAAAATATTTAATAGTTTTTCAATTTGTATATCACATAATGATTTTCCGTTAAAGAATGGTTTAAAATTTTTGTTTTCTATTCTTTCAGAATTATTTTTAGCTGGTATAATAGCGATCATTCGTAGTCCTCCTCAGGAATTAAAGATTTAATTGGCTTAACGTTAATACTTTCTGCTATAAAATCAATTAAATACGATTTTGCTAAACAATATTGCTGCCTATCTTGTATATTTTCATACCTTGATCTTATTCCTAGGCATCCGCCTGAACACACTTCATAGTAATCACATTTTTTACAAACATTTAATAATTGGTTCATTTTATTTAGCATGAACCTATCTTTTAGGTTCATATCTGGGCTATGTATGCTATCGGATAAATTAAGTTCGTCACAACTCTTTAAGCTTCCATCAGGAAACAACGTAAATATATTGTTGCATTTACTATCATTATAGTGGCAAAATATTGCCGTTTTTCCATGCAGTTTTCTTATAATACTAAATATAGGATCTATAAAAAAATTTTTATAATATTCTTTTCTTTTCCAAACATTAAATATTCTTTTAATAAATTCCACATATTCAAATGATGTGGTTGCCCAATGATTAATATCCTCTTCTAGTTTACTATCATCAAAATGTATACAAGACATAAAGTTAATCATTTTTATACAAGTAAATCTTGAAAAATAATCAAGAATATTTTCTTCTTTGTTTAAGGAGTTTCTATTAACGACAGAAATGATACCCACGTTTTTACCTCTCTCCTCACACAATCTCAATGCTTTATCAACCAAATTAAATGTTGGGTTATTATTATAATCTACTCTAAAAGAATTACAATCAGCATCCCCATCAATACTTATCCCTAATTCTAATTCAGGGCAAAACTCCTCAAAAAAATCAAGCCATTCTGCTGATAGAAGGGTTGCATTAGTTTGTATATTTATGTGATATTCTCCATCAAATTTACGAATTGTTTCTATAATTTCTTTCATCTCTTGTTTACTCATTAGTAGAGGCTCACCACCGTGAAGCTGTACGTAAATTGTTCTACCATTAAAGCTAGATAAGCTTTTTTCTAAGATATTTGCTGATAAATATTTAATTCCTGAATATTCTCTCTGTTTTTCATAACAATAAACACAATCTATATTACACTCATTACCGCTCAATTTTAATATTAATTGAACAGCGTCATCTTTACCAACACTTTTAAGCATTAAAGTTCACTTCTTTCTCATATACTGTAGAGAACATAGAGGTAGAAAGAGCTAAATATTTTATTATTTAGCCCTTCCCACTTTCTAACAAACACATTATTATCTGTAATGTGCTAACAACTTACTAGACATCTTATTTCTCGATAGACTTAAGTATATCATTAATATCATTAAGGTTTGTTACAGCTGCACTGTGAGCTGTACCTTTGTTTTGCATTTCAGCAATCGACTTCACTACGTCGTTGATGTCGTTAAGGTTTGTTACAGCCGAACTATGAGCTGTACCCTTGTTTTGCATTTCAGCAATCGACTTCACTACGTCGTTGATGTCGTTAAGGTTTGTTACAGCCGAACTATGAGCTGTACCCTTGTTTTGCATTTCAGCAATCGACTTCACCACGTCGTTGATGTCGTTAAGGTTTGTTACAGCCGAGCTATGAGCTGTACCTTTGTTTTGCATTTCAGCAATCGACTTTACCATATCGTTAAACATATCTGCACCTCCTTATATTTGATTAATATTTACAAAGCATGAATAACTCCATGCAAAGTATCTTAAGTAACTACATCACCCATATAGCTATTTTCCTTTAAATCTTCTAGCATCTTTTTCCCTAAATCAAGTTTTGATATCTTTTCGGGCAATACTTCAAACATTTTATAGAATATATCTAATATAGAATATAAATCTTTATCACCTTTAATCTCAAGTATATAGGTGCCAGGAGGTACAATATGTTGATATCCATCATATATACAGCATTTTATATCTCTGTCTATTGTCAATCTAAACTTTATATCTTGATATTCTACTACCCATGCGAACCGAGAATACTGTATTCTCAAATTAAATAAGCGTCCTTCTAGTGGTAAGCTTTTAAAAAATGCAAGATTATTAATGTATAAATTTTTTCTCAATGTTTTTGTATCTGAAGTATTATTGATAGCTTGGTATTCATTTTCCGATATTGCACATCGATTTTTAGTTCCCCATATACCAGATTTAATTTTTTCCTCAATAAAATAATTATTGTACTTTGTATTGAAATAATTTCTTAGCCTAAGCTTTCCTCTTAAATCTTGGTAGTGTTCTTCCCACTCATATATATAGGTAGACTGAATTTTATACCCAAACTCATTAACACAATATTTATCCATAATACCGTATTTTGTAGAAAAATCTATAATACCGCTAATATCTTTTGAATCTATATAATATTTAATCTCTATTCTCATTTTAATCTCTCTATCATTGAGTACAATTTTTTAATTGCTTTTTCATATATCTTGCAAATAGATAACTTTTAGTCAAATAGTTGCATCATTTTAAGCTTGTGTAAATTTACTTTTTCTTTTGTGTACTCGTGAAATTTATTCAATGCAACTTCCAATTCGTCATCCAATAAAAATTCCACTATTAAAAGCAAATCTTTTATTATCTCCTTGCACAAAAACTTGCTTTGTTTTTTTGTTTCTTCAAACAAATTTAAGTATCTATCAGAATAGTCGTTTTTTTCCAGCACAGCTTTTTTACATTCTGCTAAATATTTTCTAACTTTTGTAATGTTATAGACAAAACATTCAACTTTTCTATCCAAATAATTATAGGTATGCCTTTCAGCAAAATCTTTCAAGTCAGACCAAAGAAGCTCTTTTTCTCTTAGAATTGCTTCATATTCACATCCAGAAAATATACTCAATCTATTGTATAAATTACCTTCAGACAACATATCATTATCTAAGCTAAATAAAAAATTATAGTTCGTTTTTAATTCTTCAAAACTCATAGTTGGTATAAATGTAATAAACGTAAGCTTTGCCTTAACGCCACATTCGGTGATTATATTCAAAGCATTTATACTTTGCTCTATAGTTATTTTTTTGTTCATTTCATTTAGAATCCTTGGCACCGCCGATTCTACTCCAACTGATACTCTTTTTAACCCAACAGAAGCTAGCTTCTCAATAAGTTCTTTTTTTACGTCGTTAACTCTAAGAGTCATATCAAACTTTATGTTTAAATTGCGATTTTTTAATTCATCCACAAAATTAATTACCCAATCGTGCCCATTGTCATCATAAAATATTTCATCAGCAAATGAAAAATTTTTTACATCATATTGGTTAATTAGCTGTTCTATTTCATCAACTACAAAAACATGATTCCTATATACTTTGTAGTTATTATCAAAATAAATACCTTTACAACAAAAGTTACATCTTCCATAACATCCTCGTCCCGAAACCACGCTAAAGCTCCGCCCATTTTGGTCATCTGTTATAATATTTACATCTCTTTGCGGAAAATCTAATTCATCAAGATTTAGTATTCTTTTAGAAACAGAAGAAATAATTTCATTTCCATTACGGTACACTATACCAGATATATCTTTAATATCTTGCTCTTCTTCTAATCTTACTATCAGTTCAGGCAAACTATATTCGCCTTCTCCAATTAATATTGTGGTTACTTCTGGATACTTTTGCATAATTTCTTCAAAGTTCAAACTAGCATAAAAACCTCCGAGACATATATGCCCACTATAACCACGCTTTCTAAGCTCTTGAAATAATTCTCTTACAGCAGGAAACCCCTTTTGACTGTGGCTTGATATTCCTACAAATGCTACATCCAGCGATAAAATATCATCACATAGTACATTTGTATCAATTCTATATGCATGAGCATTAACAAATTTATTCTTAATGCCTCTTTTATTCAAAGAAGATACAAGGTATTGAACACCAACATACTCTCTATTTTCATACTCTTTTTTCGAAAATTCGTCTAGCATACAAGGTACTGTTAAATAACATTGCATGAAATAACACCCCTTAATATTATATTTAAAGTATAGCTGCTATTTTTTAATTAAATAATTTTATAAATTTATAAACAATCCCATCTCTATAAATTCATAAACAAATCTTTCTACATCCTTCTTTAAAATTTCAAAATCAACATCATATTTTTCGAACAGTACAACAGAAATATCGTCAATAGAAACATTGTCCTCTACAAGATTCCATATTTCTGAACCTGTTTTATCCAAGTCATACGAAATTTGTTTTTGCACATCAAATAAACAAACTAATCCATCTATATTTTCAGAAACAAGTTTAGTATTTTTTTTAATCATTAAAAATCACCTCTAATACTATATAAATTTCTTTATGCTTTACATCATTAATTTCGTATAACGCTTATACTATTATTAATTATTTCTTTAACCTGAGCTTCAGCTTTTAATAAATCTTCTATTCTAAGCACAATACGGTCAAAATAGATAGGGTTATTAGAAATAATGCCTTTTCTCGACATATTTATGATTAAGCTCCAACTGTCTAGATAGTTTTCAACAATATTTACAGCTTCCGCCATATCAAAATAGTTATATTTAAGACTAAGCTTTAAAACGATTCTATACAACCCATTATACACAGAGCTATAAGTTTTTAAATTTACTAAAATATTTAATTTATTCATTGCAGAAATTTCTGATTTAACAAGCGAATTAAAAAAAGCATTGTTATCTATGCAATCTACATCTATATTATGTATTAAATATTCTATTTCGTCATCAAGAGTACGCTTTAATCTATCATCTTCAATTTCATATATAATTACTTGATAAGATGCACACTCATGAAGTATATCTATATCATGCTTACTTAAATAGCCCTCATATGAAGGAATATCGTCATATACAAGATAACTATCATCATCTCTTTTTGCTTCAATAAGAATTAAATGCCGCCTTGTTGTATGCACTTTCTTGTAAAACTCATGATAAGGCAAATAGTAATTATCACACTGTAAAAATACTGGTATATTTTCACTAAGAAAATAGTCGATTTCCTTAGTTGACTGTTTTGAGATTATAGAATAAAACTTTAAAAATTCTCTAAAATAAAAATTTGCACGAGTGCGATCATATCTTACTTCGGCTTCATTCAAATAGTCTTTCCCTTCATAAAGTTCAATCTTAACATCCCATATATTAGTCAAAGCAACATACTCAGATACATGAGGGAATATCCTAAGTAATTTATCAATGTTACAATTTATTATTAATTCACGCACTATTTGCACCCCAAAAAAATCTATTATATAATAAAAAACACATCATTACTAAGCAAAACATTGCCATTCAAGCTATCAAATGGCAATGTCTTGCTCCAACTCTACAAGGCTATAGTAATAAAGACTTTAATGCCTCATATCTAAGTTGGCATTGCACTTACCATAGGAACCGAAGTAGTTATAGCCTCTGGTCTTGCTGGTGGATTATAAGTTTCTTTAATTTTCCTAGACATAAAAACACCTCCTTAAATATTTTTTATATCCAAATAAACATAGTAATATAAGCATAACACTCTAGTGAGATACTTGTACTAATGCAGGATATAGAAGTTAAAACAACTGGAAACAGCACTTTTTACCCTCGACTTATAGTTGCTGCACTAGATGGAGAAACTGAATTGTCGACAGATATTGGCCTTATCGGTGGATTATAAGTTTCCTTAATTTTCTTAGACATAAAAACACCTCCTTCAATATTTTTTTTATATCCGAAATCACTACAATACAAGCACCTCATGATTATATTTGTGCTTATATGTGTGAAGGATATAGCAATAAAGCTATACTTATCAAAATAAATACCTAAGTTATAATATTTTTTCAACTATCTCTAAACCAATTGTGGTGTTTCTTAAAGATCCCATTAATTTAATCTCTACCGTAGCTTGCATCTTATGTCTGTTAACTTTTCTAATTAAAGCTTCATGCCCAACTAAAGGTCCATCGGTTATTTTTATTAAATCGCCAGCAATAATCCCCTTTGACATTTTGATACAAAAATCTTCACTATAAAGCTTAGAATATGTTTCCTTTTCTGAACTTTTCATCTGGAACGAAACATCGCTTTCATAGTCTCGACTATACCTTAAAAGCTTTAACACATTTTTTGATCTTTCAATAGTAGGATGAATCGCTTTACAAAATTCTGTTCCAGTAATTGCAGATTCAATAAACACATACCCAGGAAATAATTTATGTTTTTCAAGAATAACTTTTCCAAACTTTCGAAATTTGGCATCATATGTAGGAATAAATGGCCTCATATCCTCAACAGTCCATATTTTTTCAATCTCAGATACCACTTTTTGCTCACATCCAGTTTTAACAAATAATACATACCAAAACATAATATCCATATTTCATCTCCATTTCAATAAAAAAGAACATAGCTTCGCCACTTTGCATACTCCTGTAATTTTACAAGGTATGTTACTAATTGCTTCAGCTATGTTCTCTACCTAAAACTACCGCGACCCACCGACATCTAGATTCAGTAAATACTTTACTTAAACTTAGAAATATTCCAATTTCCAAATTTTATTGTATGTGTGCATAAAAACCTATTTTTTATAAAACAGCCTTTAAACTACTTTTAGATAATTTTTATTTAATCAATGATCGTTTGAGTACTTATATAATACTACATTTTTCGCCTTAAGTCAACATATTTTTTAAAATTTTACAAACTTTATACTACTGATATGTTTTTCTACATAAAAAAGCACATTTTTACAAAACATAAGCATGTAAAATGTGCTCTTAATTATCTTTTATTTAATTTAATCAATGCTTTAATATGATTAAGTACAAAATCAAGCTCGTCTTCACTAAGCACTCTCAAAGCCATCATTATCTCACTTTGTTTATCTACTAGTGAAAGACCATGAATCAATTCACTTCTATCATATAGAAGATCATTTACTGTTAATCCAAATGTCTGTGCTATATATACTATTTTTTCAGGCGTTGTTGCTCTTTCTCCTCGCTCAAGTGCATTTATCGAAACATTTGAAAGTCCAATCATTTTTGCAAGCTCATTAGTGGAAAGATTTCGCCTTTTTCGCTCTTGTCGTACCCTATTGCCAAACCTTTCGTTAAAAGATCTCACTTTAACAATGGTACCCATCAGTTTATATTTATCAAGGTTATGCTCTATAACCTTCATTATTTCATCTTCTTCTAACTCGTTCGCCATTTTCACAGCTTTATTTTGAAGAGTTCTATCTTTGTGAAATATGCCTTCCTTCAAAGTTATAAGTGCATGAATCCCTTCATAACTATCTTTTTCAAAGCAAATTTTACGTATCTTTTCAGCATATTCGGCGAATAGATTGTTCACCTCAATTTCCTCATCACTAGAAAGCTCTATAAAAAACTTTGTATTAAGCAATATTTCTGCAAAATTCAAATACGAGTGTAGAATGACTTGCGTTCTAATACTCTCATCAATAGAAGGAGTACTAACACTTTCTTCTAAACGAAATACCAATTCAAGAGCATGACTATAGTCCTTACAAACAGTGATACTACTAATCAATAGCATTTTATTATAATTGCTTTCTAAATTATCAAACTTTAAATTTTCTAAAACAGGCACAATCAACTCATACGAAGATTTTAAATCATCTTTTAATTTGTAGTTAATCCATGCTTTAATTAGGCATAAAGTATTCTCCATCCTTTTATCATCGTGATCTTCATAATTTTCTAAATATTTTTCAATGTCTTTCTTAAGTGAATTTAGCTCTTCAACATCATGATTTCCAGCTAAACGTCTAAAACGTTCCATTAACTTTTCTCTTATATCATGATTTATTGTAGCATTTTTCATAGAGATTCTCCTTATATATTACCCATTATTGTCCTCTTCTGGTAGGTTTGGCTTAATTATTCCTCCAAAAGGTATAACCACTACTGGTGCTTTTACTTTCATTATAACCACTCTCTCTTTAATAATATCAAGCTTAACTATAATAATAACATATATTAATATAATTGTCTATATAAATCTTAAATTATTTCGGTATTAAATTTTCTCACATAATAATTATTCTATGTTTATAAACTTCAGTTATAATAGCTTCACCTTATCAACTAACAACTATACTATGGTAAAAAAATCCTATAGGATTAATAAAACATAAATAATCTACTTTTGTCAAATGAAAATTCACAATATTTCAAATAATCAATAAGTTTTTCCTTACTAGCATTCATAATTATCCCACCCTTGATAAAAAGGCATAATAAACTTTATTTGCAATATAAGTAATCACCAATCTTCATTTTCTATCTGATATTGAAATCTTTTCAGCTGGATTTTACGCTCTTTGTAATCGGGAATTACATTCTCAATAACCGCCCAAAAACGTTTAGAATGATTCATCTCAACAATATGAGCTAACTCATGAATAACTACATAATCAATTATATCATCGTTAGCCATAATAAGCCTCCACGAAAAATTTATGCTTTTCTTCGCAGAGCAGCTTCCCCAACGAGTAGTTGCACCATTTATCTTAACGGCTATTGGGGCAACTCCCATTATTCTACTATATTTATGAATTTTTTCTGCCAAATCCTTTTTAGCAAGCGTGCGATAAATTTTTATGCAATTCCCTTTAATTTCTTCGACTGTCAAATTAGGTGGCATATAGAAACCACTATCATCAAAACCAATATGCTTACCTTCTCGTGCATATATAGGGTATCGCTTACCGCAATATTGCAGCACGCTGTTATAATTAAGTACGAACTCCTCTTTCCGCTTTTCCCTTTGAGCCGAAGCTATAAGTTTCTCTATTATCCAGCTTTCTTTTGAGGCAAGAAATTTATCAATATCAGCTTTTGGATGTTTTAATGGAGCACGAACTTCCACTTTGCCTTTAAAAATATAAATTGCAAGTGTTTTTCTTTTCGAGCGAATTAATGTATATTCAATC
>WQZK01000006.1 GCA_009780765.1 Defluviitaleaceae bacterium | reverse complement strand
TTATAACATGCAAAATAACGCATATCAACTCATTCAGGCGTAAAGTCGACAAAAAAATACGCCGATTGATGGCTTATTTGTTGACTTTTTTGTTGGATGGGGTATTCTGGAAGTCTAAAGAGACGATTATTAGTACTAATTTCGATTAAAAAAGATGTGTTATTTGCGAACTAAATGGCTGAGTAACTTATGCTGACACCGGTTTAATTCGGAATGAGAAGTAGTTGTTTTTTAGGACTACATGATGCCTTTCTATTTTATAACTCATATCTAGTACCCTTCACGAAACGTGTAGCGAATTACAATAAGATTAAAAAAATGTTCATTAAGCACGTTTTAATGCTAATCTGTCTTTGTAGCATACACGTATACAACAAATGCACACTATGTCATGATTCATATTGTAATTAATTACACGCTTTGTTGCTAACTGGTCGAGTAGGCGGATACCTTACTACGTCCGCCCCTCGCAGACCCGTGCGTACGCAATTAACGCACATGGTTCTTCATGATTAGTTAGCTTCGCTTATTCTGTTCAGTTTGTAAGCATTCTTAATCTATCCCTGTGTGTAGTGAATATTTCTCTCGAACAAAACCTAACCATGTACCGTTTCTTCCCTACTTCGGCGTTACCCGCTATCAACGGTATTATAACGGTATACGACTCTCGCACTGTCTTTTGGCTTTCTTCGTTTATACGTTGCAAACCATACTCCCTTTGTGGTCATGGCGGTAGAGGACAGTATGGGGCTCCCGAGTTGCTAGCTACACATTGTACATAATGCTTGGCTCTTCGACCCGGAGCAGTACACTTCGCATTACGTGTATATTGCCTTCCGAACGTTGAACATCGTCGGCCCGCATCATTTAAGTTTAATTGTCGAGGCTCAATCACGTTCAGACCTAATGTCTTGCTGTCAACGCTTAAGTTTGTGTATTGCCACACGCACTCCATGACTCGCTACTGATGGAACGGTTATTCCTTACCAGACGGGGATTCCACCCGTTAATGTAGCTAACCTTGCTCGGCCGCTCTCAACGCTTAAACATATCAAATGTTGCAAATGCTCTATGACTCGCTACCGGTGGTTTGGCTTAACCTTCCGAGGGTTCCTTCCGCTAATGTAATTAACCTTGCACGGTCGTTCCTAGATGTGAGTTATAAGTAACTTTCCAATTTACTCTGTCTCCTTATATCCAAAGTCATACAGTGGAACCCTCCGCCAAGAATTCTACCATGTCTCCATTTACACGGTATCGGCTCAAAACCGTTTTTTTTCAATGAATCAATTAAATATAACTGCTTGTCTTGCACCACTACCTTTTTAGTATCAAGCGAAAGTACATTCATGCCGATGTTTGCCGAAGCAAGAAGTAAATTCTCTTCTTCTTCGTTCGAAATTTTTACTGGATCGTACCAAATTATGTCCCACTTGCGTAATTCTTTAGGTAGTAAATCCATATCGACCAATCTGCTTACTAATAATGTCCCTGGTCTTAAAGGAAGCACTTTTCCATCAATATGATTATCCGTTATATTTATTTCATGGACATTATAACTTTTACCTAAATGCCGAGATAGCCAATCCATCCCCATCCGATGGTTCTGAGTGGAGCAATTAAAGAATAAATCTGCTCCCATTCTTAATATTTGCGCGCCATCGAACATTATTTCACATTCTAAGTCATTGGGAATATCTTCCAAAAATCCCCTTGCCTTTACATACGAATAATCGAAGTTTTTTTCCAATAATCTTGATTTAGGTGCAACAGTCCACTTCGCACCTCCATTAAAATACTCAGTAAAAAGTTGCTTATATAAATCGCCTTCAAAATATCTTGATCTGACCATAGGTGAAGTTTCAATTATTTGGTCACCAATAATGATAAACAAATCTCTACTCATCATTGCATGGCTTAACGGGGCTTCCCACCATGGTGACTTTGTAATTTTTACCTCTGTCATTTCCATTGGCCTTTTTACAATGATATTTTCTTTTTTTAAAATGTTTATAAACTCATCCAAGTCCTCTAACGATTCGTCGCGAACTTTATTTGATGGTTTATAATTATTTCCGACTGTCCTATTTTTTATATTTAAATAGAAAAAAAGTTTAAAAGTTATGTCTATTTCGTAATCCAAATGATAAGGGACTCCTACAATCACCTCTTCTAATTTATCCCAGTGATTATGCGAATTTACTATAACATCCATTTCATTTTCCTCCATACTTTATTTTTGTATAAAAATTTTTCTTTATATCCTAGTATAGCATTTAATGGACTATAAGTGCTAAGTTAAGCTAGAAAATCTATGATTACGCTAATATTCAAATGGCTAAACCCAATAAATCCAGCGTTTATTAGGCTCGTTTGAATATATAAAGTGTTAAATCACCTAATTTTAGGTGATTCGTAGATTAATTTGGATATTACGTTGCCTCAAAAGCGGCTTATTTCTGCCAATTACGGTTTAACTTAGTGCTAACGCTAAACGAAGTGATGAATGGATTTTCAATGTCCTTGAAGATACCCATCCTCTTTGAATATAATTTTGCACATATCAAACATTGGCGAACTGTCAAATTGCTTCCACAATTCAAACAACTTCTGTTTTGCTTTAGTGCCCGAATAAATTACAAATAATATTTTTTTGTTGCAATTTAAAGGATTCGCTTCGATCGCAATAATAAAATAATTATTAGTCTTGCTTTGACGAAATTCGTTAGTATAATTCATGTATAACATGTTTATTTTATCGGGTAACGGATCGTTGTACTCACTCGCATTAATATAAAAAATGTAATTCGATACAGAAAAATCTATAGAGGGGTTATAAAAAATGCTTTTGTAATTGTAATTTCTAGCTCGCATATTTATAGGCTGGCTTAAAAGAATTGTAAGACCATCGTGCTTTTCTTTTGAGTCAAGTACAATAAAGCAAGGGTCTAAATAAATATTTCTTATACTTTTTTCTTTAATGATACTCTCATTAAACTTTGCTTCTTCGCTTAAGTTATATTTCAACATCAATTTACATAAGTTTTTATTGCAATAGTAATCGATTAATTCCTCATGCTCATATCCCGAAACAATATATGTATCTGCCTCAAATAGATTTGCGTTTTTAATTACAGCAGCACCATTGTAAATAATGTCGTCTAAATTACATATTTGCTGTATTATTGTGTCTCTCTTCATCGCCAAGTCATCGCCTCTTGTCCATGTACCAGCGAAAGCCAACATTGCGGCAAACAGATTATCATTTCTTTTTATAAACTCAAAACCTCTGCGTACCCCTGTACAAATTCCATATAGATAAACGCGTCTTTTATCTATGTTATACCGATTTATTACGAACTTAATCACATTAATCATATCATATTCATTTAAGTAATCATTCGTATAATCACCACGGCCACAAAATACAAGTGTAACAGCGTTATCGAACGAACTCGTCATTACTTTGTTGGGGGATATTGGGATTCTCGTCATGCTATCGTCATAATTAAAACACACAAATAACGGCACTGGTTTATTTGATGCGTTATTTACGGACAAATAATAATTAAGATACATTCCATCTATCTTACTTACAGATGTATTAAAGCCGTTAACTAATTGATTGCTTGTCACACCATTTGTCACCAAATTATCGAGATGATACAATTTTTCAAATACTGGTTGAGAATAACATTGATGTATTGGTTCGATTGAATTATACACAAGGCCTTTCTTACGATTTAAAATATTCAAATTAAATATTAAACTCAACTTATCTTCTTCTTGTAAGTTTGAGTTTGTTATATGTTTTTCCATGTTTGAAGTATACTGTTCAAAATCCCCAATAAATATATATCCATTTATATCATTATTCGGTATGGATAATTTTACTATGCATGAACCTTTATGCTTAAAACGAATATTAGTGACACTACGTACAGTAACCGTGTGACATTCGGGCAAGCTTGTATCTGAAAAAACTGCCTCTATAGATACTATTATTTTATCGTTATAAGAATTAGGCAAAACTATTACTTTTACCGTTTCGTCTTTATTATAAAAAAGTTTATCTGTATATATACAATCAGACATTAAATATGAATCTAATAAGTTTTCTGTATTCAGAATTTTTGCGATTGTTCCATTTACAACCAAATGTTTAGGGCGAATGGAAACCGAAAAATTACGAGGAGTAAAATTCATTTTCCTATTACCCTCATGCATTGATTTTTCTATCAAAATCGAATTTATACCACTTTCAAAGCGAAACGACAGAATATGGTTCTTTTTTATATTTTCTGCTGTGCTGATAAAAACGAGTTCTCCATTGATCCACATTTTTAACGGTGCAGGAAACATGGTAGATACATGTAGCAATAATTCTATACCTTTGTCACAATATATACAGCATAAACAGTAAATTAATTTTTTTTGCATTGAAGCTTTTATTTCGCTGAACATTTTTTCGGGGCAATTCCGTTTATAATGCCAATTAATATCGCCGGAAACATAAAAACGCCAATTTTTTTCAAGTATATCTTCTTCCATGCTCTCAGCTTCTTTGGGAGAAAGAACTTTGCCTTGTTGATTATATAAAGGGTATTTTGAAAATTCACTTCCTTTAACCATAGCAGAAGTAACAAGCCATCTGTTTAAATGGCATACATAATTTCCATCAAAAACAATCGAATAATAAGGATGTGACGAAAGGATGTGTGCCAGTTCAGCTTTAATATCAGTGTTGTTCATATATCCTCCCCATAAGTATGCCCAGCATTAATATTATACTCGTTTAACGCTGCAAGCCAACGTTCGAGACCGAATCCGACACATCCCGTAACAATTTGCCCATTTTTGTCAAAATTAAATGGCTTGCTAAAATGAGTGTTATGAAAATTAAATGAAGCTAGAGCCACATCGTTACCGTTTATCGGCACTACAGCCTCAAACTTTAATGCATTTGCTGCCTGCATCCGTTTTTTAAGTTCGTTCTTTTTGTTTGGGTAAAAGTTATCTGATGCTGTAATAATTTTTAACGGAAGACCGATATAGGTTGCATAGTCTACTGTCTTTTGTTTCATATGATTAAGTATTTCAGAGACATAATTATTTTTTCCAAAAAATACAATTTCTCTAACCGTAAAATCCCAGAGTCGCGTTACTCCGTCAGCATTATCTTCTTCATACCTGTATACGCGTGCCTTTGCTGTAACAACCTTCGATTCCAAATCTTCATTTTCTAGCATTTGATAGACATGCAAACACGCTGATGGCGTAAAATATTTATTTGAAATTAAAGCAGATTCATATGCTATCTTTTTTTCATCTATAACATTTTTATACATATCAGGGTTGGCTCGCGCCGCAAGTATTAATTGATTTGGAAAAGAAGAAAAATAGCCACATTTTTCCAACACATGGTAATCAATAAGAGATGGAATGTGGAATTCAACAGCACCAATTTGCATTGCAAGCTCCCTAAAATATAGATCTAAGGAGTTGAGTATACGAGCTTCTTCTTCCTTTAACGATAAATAGGTATTCGTCATATTAACCCTACCTTTCTGGTTTCAAAAAGTAATAAAACAGTATTAATAGCCGTTTATTTCCGTAATTCTTAATCAATTTCATATTATAAATAATGCCCTTGTTCATACGACCCAATTAGCTTATCCTTTAAGCTGACAATATCATATTTTTTACTTTTTGATCTTCTTTGGAATGCCGCCACTTGAATGCTTTGCATTAATAAAACCAACGACTCAATTTCATAATGGCTTAAATTATTATGCACATATGGTAGTGGTAATGAATACCTATCATACAAGTCCCAATCGTATGATTTAATCTCTATATCCCATTGCATTGGATTATTAAACGGAAGCGTTCCAGGCAAAGGAATATATGGCTTGCTACTTCCATAGTAAATCAAGTCAGTATCAAAAAGTTCTTTCATAACGCTTAGTGTCCTTAACTCACTTTCTATACTGGCAGATGGAAGTCCTACTATCCAGTAGGTAGAAACATACGGTATTTGACACTCCTTAAGCAAATTTAACGTATTGTATAAGTCTTTAACAGTGTGATTTCTTTTGTTATGTTGCAACACTCTGTCACAGCCCGATTCTGAACCAATAAGAAATTCTATAAAGCCAAGTTTTCTAAGTCGTATAATTGTTTCTTTTTTAATGATTTTACTCAAATCTGGTCTTACGTTTATGCTGAACAATGCATTAATACCACTTTCCTCTAATTCATCGCAAAATTGGATTACTTTTTTTTCATTCGCAAGAAAATTACTGTCGGCTAAATGGACAAATCGCCATTTAATTATATCTGTTATATAAGTCAAAGTTTCGATAAACTTCTTAACATTGTAGAATTTTACCCCCTTATTGTTAGAGCTTTTTTCTGAACAGTATACACATTGATTAACGCATCCACGCGAAAACATTGTATATAAAATTCCTTTTTTAACCAAATTATCGTCTATTAAGCTGAAATCCGGAGGTGAAATAGTTTCTAAATCAATACCAACGCTTGGTGAATGTTTAGTTATCACTCCATTTTTTATTGATGCGGTTCCGTCTATATTATCAAAACCTTGCTTTTTTTTCGCACGATCATATATGCTTAACATAGGCTTCTCACCCTCGCCAATAACTATTATATCAGCAAGACCATCATGCAAAAAATCTTCTGGTCTGTGAGTTGCATGGTTTCCTCCAACAACAATTATTATTTTAGGAAATTGAGCCTTGATTAAACGACAAAGTTGTATCGCCCTATTGGTTTCGTTTGTTGTGCTTCCAATACATATCATAGCTGGCTTATATCGTTCTACAATATCTTTCACACTGTCATTCAACCAACCCTTTGCGCTTTTATATTTTTGCTTTTCGTTTTCCATATGAATATAAGAGGTCTCTATGCCGTTACTCTTAAGGTATGTCATTATTGAGATAATACCCAATGAAATTGGGATTTGATTTTTATATCTAATTATATCACTGTATCTAATAATTTCATCTTGATTTAAAAATTTGTTTATTATGCTTTCATTTGCAATTTTGGAGCAATAAGATAATTCGTCACGGATAATATTAAAATTTTGTGAAACTACTTGTGAATTTTGCCACGGACTGATAAATATCAAATTGAAACTTTCCATAATTAAGCAATTCCTTTTCAACTATTTAGCTAATGCTACAATTTAATATATATTTCTCTTGAAAACGACCTCGAATACAACTGCTAAATAACAAAAAAATCAAGAATTTATCCATCCTATACAATGCTACGTAAAATAAAAAATCCATTTCCATCATCCCATTTACTCCAATTTTTCTTAATATATTTTACGCTATAAGTGGATTCTATTATTTCGAAATTCGATTTTTGAAACATCTGACACCACCAATCTAGATCCTCTCTTATAATATGCGTCATATCCGATTCGTAATAAGGGATATTGAATGTCCCGTTTCTGCCTAAAGGAACAACACAAAAGATATTATCGCACATATTAGATAATTTCTTAAGTACAGTTTCAATTTCTTCATACGATATGTGTTCAAATACATCTTTAGATATTATCCATGTGTAATGACCATCTAGTTCATTTCCAACATACTCTTTTATTTCAACAGGTGCTTTACTTAGTGCATACTCCGATATGTCATAACCATACGCTTCTCTGTGCAACAGTCGTAGTGCATAAACTAAATAACCCTTTGCACAACCAAAATCTAACACAGTATCATTTTCGGATATTTTTAAATACTCAATTATTCTTGCCGCCAAAGGAATGGTTAATTCCGGCATCCAACGATAATTGCTGTAACAGCTCAAATTATTTTCTATACCGCGCTCAAAATACACCTCATCATATAAATTCTTCATGTGTCAGCTCCTCTGTGTATTTTTCAAACATATTGATTCCATGAACAAGCCAGTCGTCTAGGATCTTCAAATTCTCAGTGAACACACAACTATTACAATATTTTGATGCGTTAAATGGCAACTTTATTTTTCCATCCATAAAATCTAAAACTTCATGAGTAGCACATATCGCATATGTTTCATTAAAAATCCGTTGCCCGTTATTTAACACTAAACTATCACACGGGAATACAGTTCCTCCGTTAACCTCGCTTAAATAAGGTCTGAAATATGCTTGGTGACATATTTCAGATTGAGGCTTTTCATATATTTTAAATTGTCGAAAAAATCTTTTGTCATTTAATTGATTTAAAACTGAGCTTATTTTTTTATGCTCTTCAATAAGTAGTTTTTTATCTAACAAGCAGTCGGAAACAACCCTTATATATTCCACATTTGATGGTACAAATTCAGATATTATTTTCATCTCAAAAACGGTTTGACCTGTGTACACCAGCGATGCCCCAAGAACTCCTTTTATAATGGGAAACTTAATTATTCCCTCATAACCTTGAAATAAATTGATGCTAATCCTAATCCAAGAAAACATATCAAGCACATCATCACTAATACGATGAAACAAAGTGCCGTTTGTTATTAGTGCAACAGACAAGTTCCTCTCATTTTTTAACCATCGAACTAACTCGTTAAAATGCGGATATAAAACTGGTTCACCACCACCTGTCAAAACAACCGCTTTTAAACCTCTTGTTATCAGCAAATCAACGTATTTTTTAATTGTCGTAAGTTCAATGCGCATTGCATTATCTCTTTTTGATACGCTACAATAATGGCATGATAAATTGCAGGCTCCCTCAGGGGATATATGCGTTGATATAATTGTATTTCCATTTTTTTCGCGATAACCATTCATCGCCTCTTTATGCCTCCAAAATTTAATTCCGGTTGAGGTGTACTTATGTTCTTCATCTGATTTATTTGCAAATCTGTTACTCATATAATTTGTAGTCTCATTCAATTTTTTAGACAAAGCAAATTCGGTCAACATATCGTAAAATGTTTTATACGTAGTGAATGTTGAGTAGAATTCCTGCCTACCAGTGGTTTTGTATTGATTGAAAAAAGAGTCTATTATAACAACGTAATGTATAAGTTGATTAACATATACATCCTTCGTTTCAATATTTTCAAACGAACAAAGTGAATTTATTATATCTTCCTTACAAAATATACATGAGGCATCTTTATCATATTTTGTTAATAAGGCTATGTCGTAAGCAGCATCATTCCAAGAAGCAAATTCAAAATCAATCAAGTATATTTCATCATCATCCACAATTAAATTATTTCTGCTTAAATCGCCGTGTGTTAACACTTTATTTCTAAATTTATTTCCATAATTAATTATAAGCCCCAATATTTCCTTTTCATGGTTTAAGTTTATCCCCTCAGCATTTAATCTTAAAAATGAATTTCTTACGTCGTAATGAGTTAGGTTATTTTTTATATTCGAAAAATTAGGATCATAATTAACCGAATGTAGCTCGTTTAGAATATGGCAGATTTTTTTAACAATCCCATTTTTACAATCATCCATTTTTATATTATTTTTTATATAATTGTTTAACGTAGTTCCGTTAACCACAGTTGTAACGAAAAATGCTATATCATTTTTGTCGTATATATAAATTATTTCTGGTTTTTTAATATCGCAGTAATTGCCAATATTGCCCAAAACTGAAACTTCCCTCAAGAAGTTTTCATATGAGTAACTATCAAAATAAACTTTAATGAAATATTGTTTATTTTGTTCAGTGATAATGAATGTTTGTTTATTATAATTTTCAGTTAATACCTTAATTTCGCAGTCTGAATTAAACATACTCATTAAGCTATATTTTAAGCGTTCATTAGTCAATTCAATTAATCGCATTATTTGTCTCCGTTCTAACAATATCTGTAATTTTCTTAACGCTCATAGTTGCATCTATCCTAACTATTTTATGATTAAACAGTTTAAGTGCCACTTCATACGCACGGTGAAATTCACATAAAAATTCTTCATTCTCTTTACTATCTACTTTTTTTGCCCTCATCTTAATTCGTTCCATAGCTTGATAGTGATTAATATCTAAATGAAACTGGATAACTGGTTTAACAGTAGCACTAAATATATCTAGTAAAACATTGGTGTTGCTTGCACCGCTTGCTATAGCTACAGCTAACCAACAACAAATATACCTACTTCGTATAATTATCGAATCGTCCAAAAGCAATTTAGGATATAACTTTGTTTGGATAATTTTAACATCATTTATTGCTTCAGTAAAACAAAACGCATCTGTCCCGCACCATTGGTTAATTTGTATTTCTTTACTTTTGGTAAAGCGCTCGGTTATCACGTTTGAAGCAGTGAGAATGCTTTGATGTGCAGCAACATTTCTTCCTTCATGATACAAGCTCTTTCTCAAAATCTTAGCCTGTGTGGATTTTCCTGAACCATCCAAACCTGAAAATACTATTAACTTACCTTTTAAATTTGAAAAATCCATTGTTAAATCTTCTCCTATATAATAATCTATATACTAAAAACACTAGAGTCACAGACAACTATACCCACAATCCATTAGTATAAATATAACTCGGGTTATACATGCCTTTGTAAGCTAATCGTGGTACTTCAGCACTAATATGACCTAAGTGGGCCCATTGTAAATTGTTTTGTTTTGCAAAAGAAAACATATACAGATACATATAATTTCCTAAATCACTATATAAACCATCTATTTTATACATATAATAAACCAAATTAACAGAATTCCGCAGACTTTCTATGAAAGCAACGGCCTGAAGTTTATCATAAATATACAGTTGAAGCTCAAAGCCATTTACAAAATATTTAGTTAAATATTCAATATAATCATTTTCACTAACAACTTTTTTATGCTTTGCAAGCATATACTTGTTGTAAAGCTCATATTTTTCATTAGTAAAATTTAATGAATTTGTTTTTAAAAAATGCCCATTAGTTTTATTGAGCAATCTTCTGTGTTTCCTTTTTGGTTTAAATAAGAATGTATTTACTTTATATAAATTACACTTAGCACATTCCTCGCATTTATAATGATACAGTACATTCTTTTTTCTTCTCCACCCCAAATTTAAATGTTTTTCATAGTTAAGGGCATCTATTCCATCCATTTTCTTGCATATACGTCTTCTTTGATTGAATTCCAAAAACGAGCAGTTTTCTATAATTTCATATTCTTTTTTTATAATACCCATATTGCTAACTCCGCTTCGTATTTTGTTTTTATAAGTGATATTTCACACTTTCAAAAATCACTTTTTTGTCTGTTTTGTTTTTTATTTCAATATAATTACTGTCCAATAACCCAAAAGTGACTTTATACGCTTTATACATTTCATGAAAGTATTCGCCAAAATTTAAAAAAGATTCATTTATTTCAAAAAAATCACTAAAATCATCTTTCTTTTTCACATTTATCATAGCTTCTTCAGGAGATATTTCCAAATAAATATTAATATCGGGTTTTATCATCAGTCCATATACATCTGCTAACACATCGAGATTTTTAGCTCCATTCGCAACACATAATGCACACCAATAATAAGAATATTTATCCAATATAAATACATTTTTGTCAAACAAATAACTGTTTATCTCACTACTTGCGGTCTGAATGTTATCTATTGCAACTGCATAAGCTAATATATCAATATTAACCCATTCGGTAGGATGATTGAGACCCTTTTCTTTAACAATTGTATTTGAAAAATCCCATGAGAACGGCCTTAAAACATTATATGAAAACACGTTGTAATTAAGTGTTGAAAACCATATTGACAGATCATTAATTAAATCATGCTTGTCACTTCCAGGCAACCCGTTAACGATTATAAGTTTATAATTAGTATTTTTCATGGTAGGAATCTACCTCCTGTTATCTACTTAAAACCTTATACTTTTAAATTATAGGTCTTTTCGAATGATGTCATTTTTATCATCCTTAGCATAGCAACTAGTATTGGATATTTTATAAAGAATTAGTTTACTAAGAAATCTATTCTATCCTTGGCACTGACCGAAACACCGAAGCTTCGCAATTACCATCATTTTTATTCAAAGTCGATATGTCGTCCCTCCTTTTTTAGAGACAAAAATAGAGGCATGTTAAAAACGCTATCAGATTTTTTGAGTCACAGGAGTTGACTGTGCTTTCCGAGCTGCCTGTCGCTTAATTAACTTCTATAATTTCAATTTTTAACGCTTCCATTAGGAATTTTTATCGTATTTTTTACACTAATTCCTTTCCCGGTTGATGCTTGTTAAAGTAATTTAGTAATTTTTCATACAAAACTTGTGGCACTTTGTCGTTTCCGTTATATGTTCCCATTACAACACTCTCGTCATGAAAGTCAGAACCACCTGTTTCTATTAATCCATATTTATATGCGATTTGTTGCAAAAAAAAGCGCGTACACTTGTTTATATCTGGATGATAAATCTCAATACCGTCTAAACCGTGATTTTTTAATGATTTAATCAAATATTCCATTTCAACATTGTCTATTTGCAACCTACTTGGATGAGCAAGAATTGAAATACCCCTGTGTACTTTTATGAAACTAATAACATCAGCACCAGACATATAATCATTGTGGAAGCTTAACATATCTTTAATGTATGGCTCAATCGAATACCCCTTATTTAATATTTCTTTTTCTATTAAATATTTATTTATCTTCCCATGCATGTTCATTATAGATTTGGGTGAAATATTGATATTCTTTTTTTTAAGCTCTCGGCACAAATAGATTAATCCATTTTTTCGACTCATTTTTAGTTCATTAATCTTTTTTATAAAAGTTTCGGATTCATGATCAATGAAGTATCCTAAAATGTGCATTGCGTTTTCATGCTTTGCATTTAATTCAATGCCAGATATTAAATTAATACCTTCTTTTTGTGCCTCGAACAATGCAGTAGGGATACCATCGATCGTATCATGATCCGTTATAGAGATCGCATATATATTATTTTTTTTTGCGTATTGGATTATTTGTTTTGGGTTAAACATACCATCAGACATAGTTGTATGTACATGAAGGTCGATATATTTTTCCATAATAATTCCATTCATTTAATGTTGTATTTTTCGTCAATATAGGCGATAACGTCTATAACGTATTGTATATTGTCATCGCCGCCTAGCATTATAGCACTTCCGTTTGCTTGCCCAATAAAAATCATTTCATCACATTTTTTGATAGTAGTGTTGATATTATTAACTATATTTTTTTTGTAATGCACATTTTGACTGTCCTTAAAAATTGGATTAATACAGATGGGAATCGGATAATTTTGTATATTTCCAACTGGTAATCCGCATTTAGCCATTTCGTTCAAAATTACATATCTCTCTACATTATTTATAAATTCTTTATGATATAAAAATACATAAGAAAAATAACCGTGTTTGTTTACTGACTTATTTATTTCCATAGTTGTAAGCCATTTAAGCCTAAGAGATTTTATTTTATGACTTAATTTCTGCGCAAATTCATTCTTTATTTTTAGCAAGTCATCAACTTTTGGCAATTGAGCTAACAACACGGCAACTTGAAATTCAGAAAGTCTGTAATTTATGCCAAAACTTCCATGAAAGTTTTTCATACCACTAAATCTACCGTGATTCCTTATTTCACAAACACGCCTATACAGAACTTCATCGTTTGTAATAATCGCTCCACCCTCTCCTGAAGAGAGGTTTTTATTCTGTGCGAAGCTGAAAACTCCAATATCTCCGGATGTTCCAGCTTTTCTACCGCTTAACTCTGCGCCAAGTGCTTGAGCGCAATCTTCTATAATACCGATTTTACTTAATCCAATGACAGACTTTATTTCTTTAATGTCGCATACGTTACCACCAATATGAACAGCGATAATCGCTTTTGTTCGTTCATTAATCGCTTTTGATATTCCCTTGATAGATATACAGTGACTTTCCTCATCTATGTCAACAAAAACAGGAATCGCATTTAATGAAGAAACTGCAGTCGCAGTTGCTACAAACGTAAACGCTGGTACTATTACTTCATCGTTTTCTTCAATTCCCAAAGCTTGCAATGCAGCAATAAGACCTGCCGTTCCCGATGAAATTGTAGCACAATATTTAACGTCATGATAAGTAGCAAACTGTTTTTCAAATTTTTTATTCAGTGAGTCGGGAAAATCTCCACCCCATTTTTGGGACTCGTAAGCGTCAATAAGATTGTTTTTTCCATCACTATCAATTATAGGCCATTTTTGAAATATTTTAGAATTATTTTCCATTGCCAACACCTCAAATTTTTATAATGTTCGATGCGATTTTAAACATTTTCAAATTATTAAGTAGAAAATATAGCATTTTTAGATTATCTTCAGACAAATCACAATCATTAGTATTGATAGAGCTTAAATATATAATAATATTGTAAAGTAAATTGCGATATTCTAAATCATTATTATATTTAATTATCTGTACAGCTTCCCAAATTAAACTTACAATAGTCCTTTTTCTACATATTTTTTCTAAGCATGGATGTCTAGTTGAAAAATACGTATATCTAAGTATTAATATTTCAATTAAATCTTTTTTAAGCAAAATATTTTTAGCATTACCTGTACTAGACTTTCTATAAACATAGAAATATTTTCGTTCACTTAATATAATTACTTTGTCTGTTTGTTCCAAAAGTAAATAGGTAATGTGTATATCCTCATAAAATTTATTGTCTATAAATTTTAAATTCTTGAATAGTGAAGATCTATATAACTTATTCCAAACACAGGATGCTATCCTGCTATCTTCATTATGTTCATACAAACTGCATCTCAAAATATCTATTTTATCTTGCAGAACAATTTTTTCGGGTTTTATCGCCACTGGAAATTCAATTATTTCATTTTTATGGTTGATTATATTCCCGAACTCGTTGACCATTTCAAAACCACAAATTGCTATGTCTGCATCACAAGAACTAATGTTTTTATATAAATGTTCATACATATCTTTAGTTATATAATCATCACTATCAACAAAACCGATATATTCACCTCTGGTAGCCATAATACCTACATTTCGTGAATTGGCTATGTTTTTATTACCGGTATTTTTTATAATCCTTATTCTTTTATCTTTTTTAGCATAAGAATTACAAATTTCAAGAGTAGCATCACTTGAATCGTTATAAACAATAATTATTTCTAGGAAACTATAAGATTGGTTTAATACCGAATCAAGGCATTCATAAATACTTTTTTCACTATTTAATACAGGAATTATAATACTTACAAGATTTTTTCTTTTACTCTCCATAAAACCTCTTCCTATTAATAAGCTATAACTAATATTCACTCGTGATAACATATTGGTTTATTTTGTATAAACTCTTGGTAATAAACCTAATTGTCCGTTTTAACTCATTCATTTTCATATCTGTTTGACCTTTGTATAAATTTATAATGTCGCTCATTATTTTTGGATTCAGATCATCGTAAGCAAAAAGAAGCGTTTTCATAATATCAATAGACATATCTCGCATATATTCTTTAAAATCACTTAATGTGTCAAATATTGAAGAATTAATTGAAATAAATTTTTCATATCTGTTGTACATTTCTGTAACATCTATATAATCAATATTTATATTTAGCTCCTGATAGATTAAAGTTATATACTTTTGCATTGTTCCTATTCTTTCATCAATATATCTATATTCATCATGATTTAAAACTGGTTTAGTGCTATCGTTTCTTATAAGTCCATCTCTGTACATTTTTTTAAAAAGCGGTGTTCCTCCATAAATTTTGATTTGTTTTACAAAATCAAAAAGTTGAATTGGCAATCCGTAATTTTCTATGAATTTTATGTTTTCATTCAATCGCTTTAGGTTAGAATACGGATTAAAATTAATAAATCCGTATTTATACAAGATATTGTGTTCAGTTAGTAATCTTATAGCTTTTATATTATCTATAACTCGTGCTTTTTTACCGTAAAGCCTCAAGTCGTCATTGTTGCCTGATTCAATACCAATGTAAACCAATGTTAGTCCCACGTTTTTTAATTTTTGGAATAACTTTACCGAATCTTCATTAATCAACTCAGTGTTGTAATTAATTTCAAATGTTAGATTAAAATTAAGTTTTTTTATTTCGTCAGCAAATTTTTCGATATATTCATTTGATCCTTTGCAAAAAATTGAATCAATAAACATGATATGTCTACAATTATATTCGTTATATAATTCTTTAATTTCATTAATCACGTTTGAAAGGCTTCGAATTCTCATTGTTTTTAAAGGATACATTGAATTGTTATCGCAAAATGTACACTGACCTTGGCATCCTCTTGAAATCATAACTGTAAAGAAATTAGAACGCTTATCTTTCATAAAACATCTGTCAGGATAATCAAGCAAATCAATATTCACTTCAGCTTCAACGATGCCATTGTTTACCATGCCCCCATACTTAGTGCGATAAACCAAACCCTTGCAATCTGTTAATGCCTCGCGGTATATAATTCTGTTCAATAAATCATAAAGTACATTTTCACCCTCTCCTTTAATAATAAAATCTACACTTTTGTAATTATTCATAATATATTCAGCATTAAGTGTTGCTTCAACATTTCCTAAAATAATTTTCGAATTTGGCAAAACATTCTTTATTGTATTTGCAAATTCCAAGCACAAATAAAAATTCTCTTGAAGTAGCGACAGACCAATAAAATCAGGGCATAGACTTACTGTATCATTAATGGCTTCATTAAACTGGGTTTTGCTATATATAAAAACTTTGACTTCCACATCAGGTATTTTTTTTACAGCAGTGCTAAGATATGCTATATTTAAAAATCTAGTGATATGTGTTTGTTCAGATGTAAAAACAATGAATAAAAAAGTATACATACATTAGTAACTCCTTAGGGGGTGGCTTAAGATGAGCTATTACAGCGTTTTAAAAAATAAATGTGTTAAATGAACGCGCTTCAAGGATAACACTGACCGAAAGAGAATCCACTTTTATCACAGCTTGTTGCGGATGGTTGAACGGGTTTTGCATAATAACGATTTTGCTTCCGTCTGCATTTTCAAATGCAATTGTCATATTGCTCCAATGTCCTTTAGTTTCTATTCTTTTAGATCCAGATTCAACGAAACTAGAGTAATGCCTCATTACGTAAAACTCTGGGTTATATACTACCATGTTATTTTCGAGGTTAACTGTTATCAAACTATTTTGAGCATAGCAAAATATATTACGCTTATTTTCTTGCAATATCATGTTTGGATATATATAATATTCTACGCCAGACAATAAATAAATTCGAATTAAACGAAATATCTTTTCTGCATGAAGCCATGAGTTGTCACCGCTTCCGCAATCGTTTTCTATACGTGCTAAAGGTATTTCTGGCCATGAATTATTCATAAATTTTATATAGTCTATATCGAATGACTGATATGAAACGCCATTTATACAATCGCGAACAGTTTTATCAAATAAAATATCTTCAATGAACCTACTATATTCATATGACAAATATCCTTCATTTCCATTTAAGGAACTTAACCAGATTTCCGTTTCAACACTTTTATTTTTTAACAGCGGATTTAAAAAATCACGAATAAATGTCGCTAATTTTTCACCAGATATAACTCGTTCAGGGAACTTGGATTCAGCTAATATTATGTTCGGAATATGTATTTGCTTGATATTAACACCTTCTGCTTTATACAACTGAATAAACTTCAACAAATATAGCGCATACGCTTCTAATATAGAAGGTTCATTACGTAATTGACCGTGATAATATGATTTGGAGTCTTTCATCCATACTGGCGGAGTTTGCTGGGATGCGATAAGAACCATTTCTGGGCAATAAACTAAAGATTCCTTTATATATGGAAGCAAGTATCTATGGTCATTAGCGATACTGAAACACGTCATATTAAGGTCGCCATCTTTTTCATTATGACTGTATAATAACTCAGCATTTTCGTTAAATCCGATTGGTATGAAACATATATTAAATTTACATTCTGATTTAGGACTAAACAAAGATGAAAAAATATCTTTGCGTAAATCTTCATTCAACAAATTAACCGCAGTATAACCTGCATCATTAAAACACGCCCCGAAACCTTTGATTTCTTGTCCATAAATATTGGTTAAATGTATATAATTCTCAAATTCACTTGTATGTTGAATTATTTTTTTTTCTTCCCATTTTCGTGAATCAGTTGATTGTATCCATTTCATCGTTGTTGCCCTCCTGATTGTCATTATTTGTTCTTTCATATAATCGCATTTGCGTGTAATACAATTTCGCGTATTCCCCATTTAAAGATAGTAATTGTTCGTGTTTACCATCTTCTATAATTTTTCCATTTTTAAATACCACGATTCTATCAGCTAACGATGCCGCACTTATTCTATGAGTGATTATGATTACCGTTTTATCCTTAGTCATTTTTATATATTTTTCAAGAATTTCAGATTCAATAAAAGGATCAAGATTGCTCGTCGGCTCATCAAGAACAATGAAATTGCGATTTCTGTAATACGCACGTGCAAGCGCCGTTTTTTGCCACTGCCCACCGGACAAATCTGTTCCATTTATATCTTTTCCGAGCAAGGTATTTTTGTTTATGTTTGTTAAGCCAGCGAACTCCATTGCAATATCAATTTCATCTTCATTACACGTTTTATCTACATCGCCTAAAAACACATTTTCGCCTATTGTAAATGAGTTAAATCGTGCGGGATCTTGAAATACCGCAGAAATCGAATTGTATTTATCTGTATAATTAATATCTTTTGATTTTTCTCCGTTTATCAATATTTCTCCAATTGACGGTTCAAGCATTCCGGTTATCAATTTAACAAATGTTGTTTTTCCAGCTCCATTTTCGCCGATAAACGCTAGTTTTTCACCTTTTTTCATAGTGAAATTTACTTTGTTAATTCTATATTCATGCGTTAATGGATATCGATACGATACATTTTTTACGTCTAAAATATTCATATCAATAATATCTTTAAAATGGGCTTCATTTTTTAAATTCTGTTCATCTAAGTCAATGAAATCAAAAAATTTAGAAGCCTCATTTTTTTTAGAAATAAAATTAGCAATTGATGTAAATAATACAGATGTATTGTTGACGATTGTACTAACTAAAATCATAATGGCACTCAAGGCACCGATCGACAGCCTACCCTGCATCATTAAGAGTATTGCAAAAGCAATAGCTATTACGTTAACAGAATTTGATATGACACTATTAAATATTCCTAATAAAAATAAATAAAATTGATTTTTTCTTTCTTTTAAAGAATAATTGTCTATGACTGTTTTCCATTTAAAAAAGAAAAAGGAAAACAAATTCATAGTTTTTATTTCTTTCACTGAAATATCCTTGATTAAATTCTCATAATACTCGGCTTCCCTAAGCATTGTTCTGCTATCGATTATTAATTTATGCTTAAGTTTGTTTCCAATATATGTGGTATAAAGCGTTGGTATTGGTGCGATTATAATTATCAAGCACAGAAAGGGGTTAAACATATAGAGAGAAGCTGCTATCATAATAAGCGATACGCTTTTAGCGATTATAGAAAAGCCATCTATTATTATACCTTTTTGAAGCGAACTCCTTTCGCTGGCCATAGAATTAAAGTTATTGGATATCATATCGCTAATCATAGGCACTTCCATATATTCTGGGTATAACTTTGATATTTTTGTGAATAATTTTTCTTGAAATTTTTCTTGAAGACGTAATTCTTGAACCTTACTTAACCGTTCAATTTCTTCATGCCCATAAATATAACGGTCTATAATAGTATTTACAAATCGTATCAACCAATAAACAATAGCAAGTCCAAAAATTAGAATTAATTGTCTTGGTTGCCTTATATCAGAATAATTATGTGCGCTATCAATATACCGTTGCCAAATAAGCGTTGCGATAGGCTGCGAAATACTTAAAAAAATAGATAAACTTAAAAATATACCACACATTATTTTAGCTGACGAAAAAACATATTTAAAAAGCTTCACTAAAAAAATTAGTTTCGGCGTCTTTTCTTTCAATATTGCGTTTTCAAAATCAGATGTCATGTCATTGACTTTATTAGCATATTCATTTTCTTTTTTTAACATAGTTTTAGCTTTCTCCAAACTCATTATTGGATTCATCTTTTACATACCATTTTAGTTGCATGTTAAACATTTTAGAATAAATACCATTGTTTACCATTAAAATTTCGTGTGTCCCTGATTCCTGTATTATTCCATCTTTAACGACAAGAATTCTGTCCGTAACAATCGTTGAGCCTAATCTATGAGTTATAAAAATTGATGTTTTATTTTTAACAATACTTGCGAATTCGTTGTAGAGGTTTACTTCAGAAATTGGGTCAAACTGAGATGTTGGTTCGTCAAGCAATACTATTGGCTTATCGCCCATAAGTGCCCGAGACAGTGCTATCCTTTGCCATTGTCCACCTGATATTTCTATTCCGTTGACAAAATCTCTTCCTAATAATGTATCATATCCATTCGCAAACTTATCAATGAATGTATCTGCTTTACCTTTTTTTGCTGCTTTAATTATACTTTCGTTATCTTCAAGCTCATCAATATCCCCTATGCCGATGTTTTCCTTTACGGAAATACTATACCGAATATAATCCTGAAATACACAACCGAATATTTTAGCGCGTAGTTTAGGTGCAAGCCGCCGCACCTGTTTTCCGCCCACAAGGATTTCGCCGCTATCAGGGGTAAACAGTCCAAGTAGTAATTTAATTATAGTGGATTTACCTTCTCCATTCTCGCCAACAATCGAAACTTTTTCTCCGTCCTTAATTTTAAAACTTATACCTTTAAGAACATCCTTCTGTGCGCCTGGGTATCTAAACCAAACTTCATTAAACTCAACAGTAAAATTTTTCGGGATTTCGTCTTCATAGAAATCGCTTTCTTCAGGTAAATCAAAGAATTTTTCGTAATATTCAAAAAATTGAATGTCATATATGGCTTCCTTAAATAAAAAGGCTACTCTATATAAAATAATGTTAATATCGCGAAACAACAATATCGAAATAGATATAAATGTTCCTATCGACATTTGGCCGTTTATATATAAAATTAATAGGATAAGAGTATTTGCTAAAGAAGATATCTTGGTTAAAGAATTCCCAAACAAAACAAATTTTAAATTTTTATAAAAATAATGTTCATATATTTTATTCCTTTCTTTTAGTCTGCTTTTATGCTTATTAATTAAATATGATGCATTTTTGAACAATTTGATTTCTCCGAAATAATTCCTGCTTCTCAAGTAGCTCCCCAAAATACCGTACTTGCGTTCTTCCTTCCAATATATTTCCATTTCACGATACATATTGTAATTAGTTTTGAACGCTATGTGCGTTTCAATTATAAAGGGTATTAAAATTGATAATATTAACCACCACCTAATATTAACAATTAATATTAATACGCCCGTAATCGCTATAACGGAACTTAGCCAGTTAGTAACATATCTAGGCCATAAATTCCTTGCAGAACCTTCAGCACGGCTATATGTTTTATCAATTATTTCGATAGAACTCTGGTCTTCAAAATGCTCGTATTTTATTTTTTCCAGTTTTTTTAACATTCGTGCCTTATGGGTCGTTCTTAAAATCAAAAAAGAACGAGGCCCCACATAATTAAAAATAATACCGTCAATTATAAAAGGTAGTAGAGCAATGACTAAAAACAAAATAAGAACAACAACATATTCTGAAAAAGGGATTTCACTTTGCGCAGCTAATAAACCATCGTCAAATATCCTTATATTGATTCCAACTCCAACTGGAATCAATAATCCTTTAACAACCGTCAAAAGCAGCGTCAAAATGACCATTATTGGTGCTTCAGAAAATATTATTTTAAATAAATCCTTATACCCCTTTACGATTTTACTCATTAATTTCCACCTTTTTTATCCGTCTAATCGCTGAATACATCGTTTTTATATCATGTGAAATAAATAATACACACCCTGCTGCTATGCCATCCGGAACACTATCTATAATACATATTTTTATATTTATTAGGGAATGTATTGATCTATCTGCGATTATTATTTTCTTATATATATTGTCATCTAATACTTCATTTAAAAAATATAACTTATTAATACTGTATTTATCAAAGCACCACAAATATAAAACATCATGTTTGCAATCATTTAATAACTTGTTTATATTTAATTTCAAAAGTTCTTTGTTTTTTAATCTATACACAAAACAAAAAACATCTTCAAAATATAATTTTTTTTCGTTTTCATTCATATTACTTATTATAACGGAATTACTATCATTATTATACCAGATTTCCTGCTCTTTGCACCCCTCACCCCACGGTATCATACGTTTGGGAAATGTGCAATATTTGCATATCGAATTTGGTGATGAAAGATATGCAGCAATAGTATCCGATGTTACTATATCATCATATATATTAAATCCACTAGTATTACTTGATATATGGGTCATAAATTTTTTATCAAAATGCTTGTAACTAATTGGTTTGGTGCAATGATAAATAAATCCTCTGTAAAGATTTACACAATCATAAATGCCTCTACATATTTCAAACGTTTTGCTTACATCATCATGTGAAGAATCTAAAGTTAAATCCACCTCAAACATATTCTTTTCTTCTGTTTTGTAATTTAGTCCATGCAACCGTAATTCATTAATGCCTCTTTCAATCTTTCGTGCATTGGCTTCTTTCGGATATATGGTAATATGGATTTCTATATTTAATTTTTTTAGTTCTTTAAAAAAGCAGGCTTTTCTTTTATATATATCAACGCCGTTTGTTACTATAGCAATTTTCGAACTGGGATTAAATAATCTACTTATCCGAACATATTCAATCAGATTATCGCATAAAAATGGCTCACCACCTAACAGTCTGATTTTATTTATCGAAATATCTAAATCAGCCATTCTGTTAAAGTCATTTGAATAATATTGAAGGCCATATTCTTCTTTATTGCTGATATTACCCATATTGCTACAAGCATTGCACTGCATATTACAATGCTCCGTTATTTTAACTTCCAAATAATCAAATGTTTTTTTCATTTTGTGACCTCTCATCAATTTACCGCAAAAACAATCTGCTACTTCTCTCTATTTTACTATAATCTTCATCCGAAAAATCATCTCGAATAAAATCAAAAACATTTGACACATCTAAACGTGTTTTAAAATCAACTCGCCAATTTTTACGCTCTTTCGCAGAAAGTCCATACATAGTTAGTAATGCATGGCCATCATCGTCATATATATTTTTTAAGATGTTTTCTATATCATTATCTTGGAAAATCTCATTTGTATAAAATAGCACATAATAGATATAGTTTTTAACATTGTATGTTTTACAAAGATTTAAAATACAATTAATGTTTAGCGTGTCAGAATTATTTTTAACTAGAGCGTACACATCTTTAAACATATTTGTAGTTATAGGGTTTTTATAATACAAATGATATAAAGAATTCATCTCTCTATAATGATGTAAACACAATTGAAGAAACGCTTTCTTTACATTTAATGTTTTTATTTTATAGCCATATACATCCATAAAAACCGTATCTTCTAAAAACGACTCTATAGAAATATTTTTGTTTTCCACTTCCTCCCAATAAATATTCATGTTCAAATCTATTTTAATTTTTAATCCGTCCTTGTATTTTACATAGGGAGTCGTTTGATGTGCCATATTTGTTATTATTTTTTCTTTCCTTGTTAACTCTAAGCTATTTTCTCCCTGGCTAAATCCATTTTCTTTAATAACTGTGTTTACATATTTTAAGTTTATTTTGTCAATTAATATATCTATATCACCAAATTTTCTAAAGCCAACGCCTTTATACGCTTGAATAGACAGCGCCTCACCTTTGATAAGCGCATAGTTTATACCAGCTAATCCATTAATAACGTTAGCAACTTCAGTATATAGAAACTGCGATCTTTTAATGTTATCTTCTTTATCTGAAATATTCATATGTTCATTCCCTTTCGTTCTCGTAGGTGTTCTTTTATTATTAAATGTATTTCATCAATGCTTAACGAAGCGTCTATAACCACGGTATTTTCATAATAATCGTTTATCATTGTACTGTATATGTTGTTAGCCTTTGTTAAGAATGAATCGTTTTCTTTCAAATCATTCGATGTCCCTCTTATATTCAGTCTGAGTAACGCTTCACGTGGAGATAACATCATATGAAAATTGATATCGGGCTTAGGCATGTATTTATAAATATCGATTAACAAGTCTAAATTTTCGGCTCCTCTTATTTTAGCGAATACCAACCAGCATAAATAATATCTGTCAAACAATAAAGCAAGGTCTTCTGTTTGCAATGATTTGATTGTCAACAACTTTTTCAAATTATCCATAGCAGATGAAAAAACTATCTCGTTTATATGTTCATATAAGCTTAGACCGTATGGATATATTGACTTAGATAATTCCCACGGATACGAATAAATCGTGCTTTGAGGATATATATTATAATTCAAATCTTGCAATAATTGTTTTAACATGTTTAACTGTGTCGTTTTTCCGCTTCCATCAATACCGCTGAAGGTAATTAAACCTATTTTAGCCATGAAAAGCCGCCTCAAATAAAATATTTACTAAAGGTATCATATATGCTGTCCAATGAGGTATATTTATTTAAGTCCAAGTCAACGTCCTCAATTTCTATGCCAAACATTTCTTCTATTTCTAATATAAATAGGATAAACTTCATCGATTCAAATTTAATTGCATCTCCCAGTTCATCTTCCTCAATTTCTAATATATTAGTTAAACATAAAATAATTTTATATTTATCCATTATTTATCGCTCTTTTCAATATGCATAAAAATTATGTGCAATACATGCCATTCTTTTCTAAATCGAAATAACTTTTTAATTTTTGATTAAGTGCGTTAAATTTTTGAACGTTTTTGCTTGACGACAAAAAACAATGCATAACATCACCTTGACTGTTTATAGAAACTATGTTTCTTACATAACATTTTATGGTAATTTTGTTAAATCCTACCATTTTTATAGGCATGAGTTGACCAAATTCAGATTTCTTTTCATCTATAATCTCTGTTGCTTTTTCTATTTCGGTATCATTTAATTTCAACAAATTATAGTCATACGTAGAATTTTTCAAAAATAATAAATTAGAAATATTTAATGAACTGAATCCGCTCTTAAATGCTATATCTATTGTTTCTTCCAAACAGTTGAAGTTAGTTTTATTAAGCACCATTATGCCGTCTACTGTTATATCGTGAAAAATTAACAAGTCAACGCCCATAATCATTTTATTAAAGCTGCCTATTTTATTTCTCTGATAGTCGTGTACCTGAGAAGTGCCGTCAATACTTATGCTTAATTCTTCAACACCCAACTCTTTTAACTTTGTAACATTGTTTTTATCAAGCAATGTACCGTTTGTTGTGATATCAATAATAACATCCTTAAATTTGTTTTTTACGTATTCCAATATGGATAGTAAATCGTTCCGTAAAAACACCTCACCTCCTGTTAGCATAATTTTGCCTAGATTAATACCGTCCAAATTATCAACAATTCTAAATATTTCTTCAGTTTTTAAGTCCCCGCATCTATTCGTTGAGATAAAACAATGCTTACAGCTTAAATTGCACCGACTAGTTATTTCCCAAATTAAACGAATCTTGTCATTTGATAAATCCCTAAAACAACATTGTGTATTTTTGCTTGTTCTTACTGATTTGCTTATCAACATGGCACACCCTTTTCATGTGAATTTTTGCCATAATATACATTGTCTGATCTTCCGTCTTTTTTTAATGTATGAATGTTCTCTTTAAGCATAAGGCAAACTGGAAAAAAAATATTCGGGTCTTGGCAGCGCGGGTCTTTTTTGCCCCAATTATTGTCAACAGCAAAAGCAAAAGCTCTGCATCCGCCTCTGCATTTACTATATTGAAAACATGAAGAACATGCATGATTTTTGTTTTCAAAATTACGATAGATATCCATATTCATAGGGTTAGATAAAATTTCATTTAGGCTTTTCTCATAAATATTTCCATAAGCACAATCTTTATCCGTAAAAATTACGCAAGGATAAACATCTCCATTACTTAAAATCATTAAGTAATCGCAATTTATTATCAAGCTGTGACATCCAGCACCTCTTTTATATTCCTCTGATGGGCTATAACCATCCTCAGCGTATATAAAATTTTTTTCTATTACTACCTCACAGTCACATTCTTCTGACGCCGTTTTCATTAAATTATATAATTCTATCCACTCAATTGCGTTCAATACTGAACTTATTTTGTTTTTATAGTTTCTTCCAGTCGGCGTATACGCAAACACTGAAAACACATCAATTTTCATTTTGTCAACCTGTTTAAGCAATTTAGGAATCGAAAGGTAATTTGAAACTTGTGCGACCGCGTTTACCCTTACTTTAAAACCAAAATCAACTGCTTTTTTAACGGTATCCAAAACTCTTTCGAACGAATCATCAGCTCCCCTTATATTGTTGTGAAATTCTCTTGTGCCATCTACACTAAACATAATATTTTTTAACCCATATGATTTCAAGCGTTCCAATAAACAGATATCAATATCATAACCGTTGGTAATTAACCTAGTGTCCTCAAAATGACTAACGGCATACGCTATTATCTCATCAAAATTTTTATGCAATGTAGGCTCTCCTCCAGTAATGTGTATGTCTTGCACACTATTGTCATGAGCCCAATCAATAATTTTTCTAACCATCTCAAATGGCAACTCGCTGTCATCCTTATATGATGAGTTAAACGAACAATGATTACAAAACAAATTACATTTATTTGTAATGTTAATATCAATTTCTTCGATATTAATATTTTCAAACATCATTTTTCTCCATTCATAATAGTAAAATTATCATAATCACTCGTGTTATGGTTTAAAAATCAAGGTAGGTAAATAACCATCATGTATAGTCGGACCTTTTCCTATAAATTTCATGCTTTTATTTTTCCATGTGCTAAGATTATCGTTATTTTCAAATGGACAATATGGGTCACGTCTTTTTAATGTTTTGTGCCAAATAATGCGCCTATCCATGGCTCCACCCATACATTGTTCAACAATCGAACAATCCTTACAGTCATCAGGTATATTGTTTTCAAGAGATATTTCATTTAAATTTGGCCTAAAAGGGTTCTCATTTAATGAAACTTCGTCTTTTATATTTCCGAAAACCCAATCTTCAGAGACTAGATACGTCGATGGAGTAATCGAACCATTCGGTAATATTCTTAAACTGCTTTTGCCAGAATTGTCATTTTTCTTTTCGCCTGTTAAAAGGGCAGAAAAAAGAGGGTCACAAAGAGAAACAACACTACACTGATCTAATAACCATAAAAGCGTATCTTTAATTTTTCTATAATTCATTGGTAACAAACCTTGATTAGCGTTGGGTCTAAAAATATTCAATCTGAAATAACAGTCGTCTTTTCTGGCAATTTCAAGCAAGTTTTTTATATTTTCATTATTTATTGTTTTATCAATAAGAATTGTTACCAGCGTAATTTTTATATTACTTTCTTTACATAGACGTATGGTTTGTATTGCCCAATCGTATGCAGTAGCTACACCTCTGAGTTTATTAAATTCATTTTTGTTAGCCATATCAAACGAAACATCAACTTCATCTAAATATTTGAGAAGATATTTATCTTCTTCACTTAGTATAATTTCAGATAAATAACCGTTTGTAGTCAATGCCTGTTTAATATCAGGGAAATTTTCTGCAACGTATTTCACTACATTTCGCCAATTTTCTGACAAAGTGTTTTCGCCTGTTCCATAATTAATGCTATCAATATAACTATGATTTTCATCAATAAACCGAACAGCGTGTTCAAAAGATATATCTTCACTGTCCTCTCGTGCTTCCTTGCTGTAGCAAAAAGGACAATTCATGTTGCATTTATTAGTTATACCCCAACCGATTTTCCATTTCACAAATAACACATCCTTTCAAAAACATAGTGTATCATCCGATGCGTAAACCAAAAATCACATCTACGGTATTTTTTTCAATACTTCGAGTTCGACCTTAATATCTAAAATTCGTCCAATCATTTCAACCTGAATAATAGATTCCATTTTGGATGGACGCACTTTCTTAATTCGACTTTTAAGAAGCTGTCTAGCATCACGAAAAAAGTGTAAAAATACAGTATAATATCGTCAAAAAGGAAGATGTAAGCAATGCGAGAAACATATCCAAGCGATATAAGCCGTGAACAATTCGAGATGAT
>WQZK01000005.1 GCA_009780765.1 Defluviitaleaceae bacterium | reverse complement strand
TCAGGAGATACTGCAACTTGCTGCTAGTGTTAAAAATGATTCGAATTAATGTATTGAAAAAATACAGAAAGTTGATATGCTTTGTTTTTTATAAAACGTATCAAAATTTTTTATATTAAAAAGGAGGTGCCGTAAAATGTTAACAAAGAAGGCTTATGAAAAACCAATGATTCCAATGTCATCAAGTGCTGTTATTGCTCCAACATCAGGAGATCCGATTAAAGATCCGAATGGTCCTACGTAGTGTTAAATATGGCTTACATTGATTGATGTACCAATTAAAGATAAAAGGTATTGATACGCTTTGTTTTTTTATAAGGCGTATCAAGCTTTTATCGATTTAGCAATGTTATAATTTAGCAATAGTGATTTTAAATAAAGACTACTGTAGCATGGAACTATATTTAAATGCCGATACTTAATGCGATTTGTGAATATATTTTTTAAAAAAGAGCTGGGATATAAATTTTGTTTTGGTATATATTGTATGTAAAAACAGGTAGAGAACATTATGTTGTGGATGAGATTATAAATAGTAGGTTGCTTTATGGCACGAAATCTTTCATACCTACATATGATGTTAAGTTCAAGAAATCTGGAAATTATATTATGGAAAGACGCAAATTATTTTCGGGATACGTGTTTGTTGAATCTGAAATTAATGGGATAGATTTTTACATGATGGTCAAGCCTTTTATAAATAATTCACAAAATGTACTTAAACTTTTAAGATACGGTACAGATTATGAAGGTAACTTATCATTCCAGGTGAAAGACTCAGAAAAAGAAATGTATTTAGGGCTCTACAATGAAGAATTTTGTGTTGAAATATCAAAGGGTCTTATTGTTGGTGACAGAATTAAAATAACTAAAGGACCATTAGTTGGCCATGGAAGTATTATAAAAAATATTAACAGGCATAAAATGCAGGCTAAGGTAGAGATTGAGTTTATGGGTTGTTTAAGAGAGATCACTATTGAGCTTGAGGTAGTTGAAAAATTATAACTATAAAAGTGCATTTTCTAGCATTAATAAAAAATACAAATTAGGAGGCAACATTTATGATTACAAAAAAAGAATACGAAACTCCAAAAATTAAGGCTTCATCTCACGAGGTTATATCACCGTCTTCAGTAAATTTAAAATCAATTCACTAAGTATTAAGATATATGGCTGTAAAAAGTAATTTTCCTGTATTAATAAAAAATACAAATTAGGAGGTAACATCTATGATTACAAAAAAAGAATACGAAACTCCAAAAATTAAGACTTCATCTCACGAGGTTATATCACCGTCTTCAGTAAACTTAAAATCAATTCACTAAGTATTAAGGTATATGACTGTAAAAAGTAATTTTTCTGTATTAATAAAAAATACAAATTAGGAGGTAACATCTATGATTACAAAAAAAGAATACGAAACTCCAAAAATTAAGACTTCATCTCACGAGGTTATATCATCGTCCTCAGTAAACTCAAAGTCAATTGGTTAAATATTAAGGTATATGACTGTAAAAAGTAATTTTCTTGTATTAATAAAAAATACAAATTAGGAGGCAATATTTATGATTACAAAAAAAGAATATGAAACTCCAAAAATTAAATATTCATCGCATGAAATTATATCAACATCTTCACAAATTTCAAAAGAACGTAACTAAGTATTAAAGTGCAACAACATGGTAGGCCTATAATTAATCATTATAGGCCTATAGAATTACAAAAAAATAAAACTTTAAATATATTATTAGCGAAATTAGCATAAAAGTATGTACTAGATTTTTTTATTGCAATTTGGTATATGTTTATGGTAAAATATCAATGTTAAGGAGAGTTTAGCATAGAAAAAAAATTTTCGATAAATTGTTTTGTGGATAAAATTATAAGAGCTTTTCCAGGCATATCTGAATATGTTGTTTTTTTAAATATTTGGTGTGCTAAAATTGATATAAACACCTATACAGGAGAAATATTTTATGATGAAACTTTAAGAGAGCAGTATAATGATTTATTTTTTAATTTTTATGGGTTAAAGCGACATCATTCTTCAGAAACAATAGACTCATTACTTGAGAAAAACGTATCGGTTTTTTTAAATTGTGATAATTATTATTTGCCTTACCACCATTTTTATTTAAAAGAACATACCCGTATAGAGCATCTAATATTAATAGAGTATAAAAATAAAGACGGAAGTTATCGAGTTTTTGATGATGTGCCCGAATTTGAAGGAAATCTTAGCGAAGAGATTATACTTGATTTACATAGTAAAGCAGGCCATATGTCGTTTTGGCATGAGATAAACAATGAGAGAGTTGGTAACAAATTAGAAGAATTTAAACATCTAACAGAAAATATAATCACTGCTCCAATCACTCATAAGGAGTTTTTTGATAAATTATTAGGTATTGATATGGATGATATAGGAAAATTAAATATTATATATAGTTTGCGAAATTATAGTTTTTTATATAATGGATTATATAGAATTGTTTCAAAATTATCTAAAGATTTTAACATTGATATTGTAAATTATTATTGCAACGTATTAGAAGCATATATTACAAAGTGGTTATTGATTATTAATTTAGCAAATAAAGCTATATTAATTAATAAAGCTGCTTTTATTGATAGAATATTGCCAAGAATTAACGAACTTGTTGAAAGCGAACAAGAAGTAAATGATTTAATATACAACTTAAAAACTACAGTATTGCCGAATATTGCAAATCAATTTTTAAATAATTATGAATAGGTGATGATATTGATAATAAAAAATCAAGACTTTGAATGTGAGTATGTAGACGGATTAGCATATTTGTTTAATATTAAAGAAGGTATTGGTTATGATTTTTCAGAAGTAACATCTGATATATGGATGTTAGTTGATTCAAAATCAGTTGATGAAATATGTGATATTTTACACGATAAATATGACGTTGAAAAAACGCTACTTAAAAAAGATATACAAAGCTTTGTAGACGAGTGCATAAACGAAGGGTTATTATACAATGAAGAAATTTGTGATGTGCAACTAGAGGGATATTTATGAATAAAAAAAATGATATTAAGTATTCACATTTAAATACTTTAAAATATGCGATACGAAATTTATGGAAGTGGAATAAAGGGATATTTTTTAGTTGCATGCTTCAAATTCCTTGTAATTTAATTATTCCATTTGTTTCTATAATGTTTGTTAGTTCAATTGTTGAGATGGTAAATAACTCTGTATTGTATAGCAGCTTAATTTTATATATTGCTATTTATTCGATCATATTAATTGTATTTAGCATAATATTAAATATTTGCAAAGCAAAAGTAGTAAGTTCGTGTGGTTCAAAGATTAGATTAAAGTACGAATTGCTTCTTTATATGAAAAGTGTTGATATGGATTATGAACTTATTGAAGATCCAAAGACGCAAGAAAGTTTTAAAAAAGCAAAAAATGCAACAGAAGACATTATGTCAGGGACGCAAAAAATTGTTATGAATTTTGTTTCAATCATATCTAGTTTTATAAATGTTGCTATATATGCAGTTGTAGTTTATAGAATAAACCCATTATTGTTACTGGTGTTAACAGTTCCAATTTTGGTGGAGTTTTATATTAAAAAAATGAGAATATCTTGGTATTTCGATAAGCGAAATAATTGGATTCCTATTGATAGAAAGCTAGATTATATAACAAATAAGACAGGGCAAATAGAGTGGGGTAAGGATATACGCTTGTATGATATGCTAGGTTTTACAAACTCAATATTTAATAAAGAGTTTGTAAAACGAATTTATTGGTTAAGAAAAGAAAATAAGCGAAATTTTTTAATTTCTTTATCTTCGATTATTATGACATTGATTAGAGATGGGATTTCTTATATTTATTTGATATTTCAAATACTCTTTAGAGAAATGCTTGCCAGCGATTTTGTATTTTTATTTGCCTCATTAAATCTATTTTCAACAAACTTTATGTTATTTTTCGAATCTGTAAACGAATACTTATTTATTCATAGGCAATTTTGTGATTTTCGTAATTTTTTAAGTATAGAAAATACACCTAGTAAAACCACTTTAAGCAATGCTTTAAACGACACTCAATATGAAATTGAATTTGTAAACGTTTCGTACACTTTTTTAGGATGTAATGAGCCTGTACTAAAAAATATAAGTTTTAAGATTAGTAAGGGTCAAAAGGTTGCTATCATAGGTGAAAATGGTGCCGGAAAAACAACTCTTATTAAACTAATGTGTGGGCTATATAAACCTACAGAAGGGCATATCTTATTAAATGGTCAAGACATAAAGAATTATGACACGAACGATGTTTTTAGCCTGTTTTCACCTGTTTTTCAAGATATGTATTTTTTGCCTGCTTCTATAGAAAAAAACGTAACCATGCAAACTGAAGAGCAAATTGATTATACAAAGTTAAACCAAATTGCACAAAAAACAGGATTTAGCGAAGTTGTTAGTAAACTTAAAAACAGATGGAAAACGAATCTTATAAAAATTGTACATAATGATGCAGTAAACCTTTCAGGCGGTGAACAACAGCGCTTGGCTCTTTCTAGGTCGTTGTATAAAGAGGGGAAAATTTTAATACTTGACGAACCTACGGCAGCACTAGATCCAATCATAGAAAAGAAAATTTATATGCAATATGATGAAATGACCGAAAATAAAACTTCTATTTTTATATCTCATAGACTAGCCAGCACAAGTTTTTGTAATATGATATTTGTTTTAAATAACGGCCAGATTGTTGAAAAAGGCAGCCATGAAGCTCTTTTAAATAATAGCGAAATATATAAAACGATGTTTTTTGCACAAAGCCATTACTATAAAGACGAAGTTGAGGTATAATATGAAAAAAATTGCTGATATAAAGCTAATATGTAGAGGGGTTATTTTTATTAATTCAATAGAAAAGGGTCTTATTCAACTGATGACTCTTAATGCAATTATATCTGCCATTGTTCCATTTATTAATATTTATATGATTTCTATACTAATTGACGGAATTTTAAATAGAAGAACTATCAATGAACTGGTTATTGTTACTATTATGGCACTATTGGTAAATGGCATTACTCTAGTTTCAAAAAATGGATTTACATATTTTATAAATTTGAAAGTGTTTAAATTTGAAAAAAAATTTAACTTGGCTATTAGTAATAAAATGAGTAAAATTCCATTTGAAAAATTAGAAAGCCCAGAGATACATAATTTAAGAATGAGCATAGAAGAAGTTAAAACCATATATGGTTCAAGAATTCAAAAAATTATGATATATTTTCCTTCTCTAGCGAGTGCTTTTTTTTCTATTGTTTTTTCTATATCCATAACAATGAGCTTGTTTTTCACTGGCGAAAGAGTATATTGGTTTGGTAGAAATACGCCTATAATGGGGCCATTGTTTTCAATAATATTTATATTAATATTTATAACATTAATAATGGTAAGTATTATATTTACATCTAAATTTACTACAAAAAAAATTAATCTTTATGATAAATATACACCATTTATAAAGTTTTCCGAATATTATCAAAATCAATACTTAGGAAGTTATCATGCTGGAAAAGATATACGTCTATATAACCAAAGACATCTTTTAGAGAGCGAATTTTTAGAAAGCCATGAATACTGTAAAAAAGTTGATAATGAAGTAACTAAATTGGTTTATAAATCTGATAATATAAATAGTATTATTTCACATATTATTGCAGCTTTATCATACGTATATGTAGCAATACAAGCTATTGCGGGTTATTTAAGTGTAGGGTTAGTTGTACGGTATGTACAAAGTTTAAACCAATTCGTTCAAGGTTTTACTCAATTTATGAATACTTCCGCAGCACTATTTACAAGCAACGAGTATATAAAAAAAACGCTTGATTTTATGTCTATAGAAGAAGAAAAAGATTTAGGCGAAAGGCACGTAGAATATGCAAAAAATATAGAAATTGAGTTTCAAGATGTATTTTTTAAATACCCAAATCAAGAGAACTATGCTTTAAATGGAATAACAGTTAAAATTAACGCTAGAGATTGCCTTGCCATTGTTGGAGAAAACGGAAGCGGGAAAACAACACTTATAAAGTTGCTTTGCGGGCTATATAAGCCTACAAAAGGCAAGATATTGTTAAATGGTATTGATGTTAGTGAATATAGGAAAGAAGATTATATGAGCTTATTTGCCGTTGTATTTCAAGATTGCAATGTTTTTTCGTTTAGCATTTGTGATAATATTGCATTAAATGATATTTACGATAAAGATAAAATTATTGATAACTTAGAAAGAGTAGGGTTTAATTATAAGAAATATGAAAATGGAATAGACTCAAATCTGTATAAAGATTTTTATGAGAGCGGAATTGAAATTTCAGGCGGAGAAAAGCAAAAAATAGCCATAGCTCGTGCCTTAAATAAGGATACTGAAATAATTATCCTTGATGAGCCAACGGCAGCCCTAGACCCTATAGCCGAATTTGAATTATACCAAAAGTTTTCAGATATAACAAAAGGGAAAACAACAATAAGTATTTCACATAGATTGTCTTCATGCAGGTTGTGTGAAAATATTTTAGTGTTTCACGAAGGAAGAATTGTACAAGCAGGTTCGCACGAGGAGTTGCTTGAAGATGAATTAGGCAAGTATTATGAACTATGGAATGCTCAAGCTATCTATTATAAATAGAGGGTAATCTTGATTAGAGGTGAGAAAATTGTATAAAAATATTTTTCAGGCTATTAAAAAGAAAGTTAAAAGCCATGAGGGCAAGGGAAATATAGAATTTGCCAGAGTTTTTCCGAAGTGGGATGAAAATTCTCAAATTGATTTTATAGATTATGCAATATTGCCTAAAGATACATCAATTGGTTTTCATTGCCATTCTGGAAATGAGGAAGTTTATTTTATATTTAAGGGCCATGGTGAGATGCGGCTTCAAAACGATATATTTAATGTTAAACCAGGGGATGTGATTGTAAATACTAATAACTCATCACATAGTTTAGTAAATAATAGTGATGAAGAGATTCATGTATTTGTTATTCAAGTGAAATATAGTAGAGATAGTGTTAATGCATATAAAGATGATAGCAAAATAGCTACTATCGGCTTAGATATAGGTGGCACAAATACAAAGGTACTAATTCTTGAAGATTCTGAAATTAAAGAATTTTATCAAATTAAAACACCCCAGATTAATTCTAATGATGAAATGATTGATTTTATAGTATCATGTATTAAAAAATTATTAAAACCTGATAAAGATATACGTGGAGTAGGAATTGGTATAAGCGGTATGGTTAATTCGGAGGCAGGCTGCCTTATTTCATCATGTTTTATGCCCAATATCAATAATTTAAATATACAGCAAGCAGTTTCTGATAAAATTAATAAACCTGTGTATGTTGATAATGATAGTAATATGGCTGCATTTGGTGAGCTGTATTTAGGCAGTGCCAAGGGGTGTGAAAATAGCATTACTCTAACATTAGGAACAGGCATTGGTGCAGGTATTATTTTAAACGGTAAATTATATCATGGTAGTACGGGTCGAGCTGGTGAGATTGGACATTTTATAGCAAAAACTGCTGGCGAAATGTGCTCTTGTGGAAAAAGAGGCTGCTTAAATATGTATGTTTCACAAGTAGCTTTAGTAAATAATTACATTAAAAATGGAGGCACTTACGAAGAAGGTGGACTCGAATTATTATTATCAAATAAAAGTGAAGCATGTAAGATTGAATTGGCTTTTGATGAAATGTGCGATTATCTGGCTGAAGCTATAGTTAATTTAAAATATTTATTTGATTGTGAAACGATTATAATAACGGGTGGCATAAGCAATGCAAGCGAATTGCTAATTGATAAGTTGAAAGCTAAGGTTAAAAATAAGATTATAATAGATTTATGGAGTGATACTTTTATACGCTTAGGGCGATTTAATGAAAAGTCGGGAGCTGTAGGTGCTGCTGCTAAGGCTCTAGAAATGTATTGTTATGATGGGTGTACCAATGAAAAACCTTGATGATTTATTAGACAAAATTCCAAATATAATAAAAGAAGAATTTGTAACGGGTTTGTCAATAGTTATTATAGAAGATGGGAAGATTTACGCATCTAATGGGTATGGCTTAGCTGATAAAAGGAAGCATGAACCTGCTACTTCGAAAACACTTTTTCAAATTTCATCTTTATCAAAAGCATTGACGGCTTGGGGAGTACTTCACGTATGTGAAAAAAAGAATATAGATATAGATTCACCTATAGAAAATTATGTAAAAAGATGGAAATTTCCTTCATCTAAATACTCAACTCATGGTGTTACTGTGCGAAGCATTTTACACCACATGGCCGGGTTGTCTGTAATGAGCTATTATGGCACAAGAAAAAACACACCTGATATAATAGATTCTTTAAATGGACAATATGACAAAAGATACAAGCTTGAAGTATTTGTTGAGCCTGGTGAAAATTTATGTTACTCAGGAGGAGGGTTTACTCTACTCCAATTATTTATTGAGGAGGTAACGGGTCAGAGTTTTGAATCTTATATGAAAGACAATGTTATACATCCTTTAGGTATGTATAACACGTTTTATAATTTTGAAGATGTAAAAGATTTAGGATATTTAGCAAAGCCATATAGTCCCTTTGGAAAAAGGTTGCCATATTATAATTTTACAGAAAAGGCCGCTGCTGAACTTTATACAAGTTCATATGATTTAGGCCTTTTTATGATGGCTTATATGGAGAAAAATGAAGTATTAAGCGAAAATTATAAAGCGATTTTATCAAGCCGATTTGATAGGAGAGTTAGGTGTGGTTGTGGAAATTATGTATTTAATAGCCATGGTGAAAAAATTATATTACAACGCGGACAAAACAGGGGCTGGTTTTCAAGTATGGATATTATGCCCAATAAAAAAAGCGGAATCGCCATATTAACAAACAGTTATAATGGGCAAAATGCGATACTTTCTATCTTATCTAAGTGGTATCATATTCAACTTAATAATCAAGATACTATTGCTAGCACTTTTTTGCTTAAAAGGCATGGTAGATTGAAAATATCTTTTTTTGATGCGTTAATTCAAATGAAATTATATAAGTATAGAGTAGAAGTAATGAATTTGTCTGGGGGAAAGTTGAATGGAAATACTTAATGTCAAACAAAAAGAATTGATAAAGCCACTTTTTTGCAATACAAATGGCACTTTTGTTAAATCTTATTTTGACGGGTATCATGGTGTAGGATTGGTAGACAATTCAAATAACCCAACATATGCACAAATTATTGTAGGCCCTTTTAAGTATATAGCAGGGAGCATACCTAATAAACAAGAAAGCAGTATGTTTTTAGAGTATATACCACTTAATTATAAATATAATTATTTTAGTATAATACCTATAGAAGAATTATGGAGCGACACTATAAAAAATGTATATAAATACCGTTATCAAGAGCGTACTAGATACGCTTTTCAACATATGAATGAGTTTGATATTAAAAAGTTAAATCAATATGCTAGGTTTTCTGATAGTGTAATTCCAATAGATAAGAAGATGTATGAAACTCTGACGAATGATGTTGAGTTACAAGATTTAATAGGTATTTTTACTAACTACGACGATTTTAGTAAAAATGGCTTTGGTTATTGCTTAAAGCATGATAACGTTATAATTGCTGGAGCTTCCTCATATTCAAGATACTTAAATGGAATTGAAATTCAGATAAACGTTCTAAAGCGTTATAAAAAGCAGGGCTTGGGGCTTTTATGCGGTGCCGTTCTAATGCTAAACTGTATAAAAAAGGGGCTGTATCCGAGCTCAGACTCTGCCAATGAAGATGGTTTACTAATATCGAAAGCACTAGGATACAAATTTAAAAACGAGTATAAAATTTTTGATGTTCGTTGCAGATAGATTAATACATAGTGAACATAACGAACGTAACTTAAATTAATAAAGCGGAGGATCAGATGATAGCAAAAAATAATCATATTAAGGAAAAATTAGCAGAATTGATATCAAATGTTTTAGAAAAGGAAGCAAATCAAGATTTCTATAATCAGATGGATGATTTTTCACGAGTTAATATTAGCTCCATAGAATTTATACGTTTGGTTGTAATGATAGAAAATGAATATGATTTCGAGTTTATGGACGAAGATTTAGACCAGAGTAAGTTTCAGAATATATCTGATTTATCTGAGTATATTCAAAGGATGAAATCGTAAAATGGGAGATAATAATAAACATGAAATGTGGAAAGAAAATTCGTTAGATTTACTTGATTGGGAGCCGGTAATAAAAAGTAGTAGCAAAGTTTTAAATTATATGGTAGAATATATTTCTACAATAGACGAAAAAAAAGTGTTTAAGTTGCTATCATTTCGTGATTATGAGGCAGATGCTCCCTTGCCACTAGAAAGTAAAGATTTGGACGAGGTTTGTGATATTTTAATAAGCGATATAATTTTAAAACATTCACCTATGAATCTAAGTCCTAATTTTTATGGTTGGGCAATGGGTTGTGGAAACCCTGTTAATATTATATCAAGTATTGTTGAAGCGGCATTAAATGCAAATGTTATTGGTGGAAACCAGATATCATGCATTATAGAAAAACAAGTTATAAACTGGCTTAGAACTATTATAAATTATCCAACAGAAGCCTCTGGGATACTAACTTCGGGGTGTACAGAGGCAAACTTAATAGCCTTAAATGTTGCAAGAAACCATAAAGATTTTTCTGCTATTCATAACCAAGGCTTAAAAGATAAAAAATATGTATTTTATGCTTCATCTCAAGTGCATTGTTCAATAACACAAAGTTTACAAATTTTAGGCCTTGGAAAAGAAAGCCTTAGATTGATTGAAGTTTGTGAAGATTTTTGTATAAATACGAACTTGCTACGAAGGCAGATAATTGCAGATATTGAAAATGGTTACGAACCAATAGCAATTATTGTAAATATTGGTACAGTAAATACTGGAGCGATTGACAATATAGCACTAGTATCAGAAATTGCACGTGAATATAATCTTTGGCTACATGCAGATGCAGCATTTGGGATTTTTGGATTAATGCTTGAAAAGTTTAAAAAATACAGCGAAATGGTTCATATGCTAGATTCGATAGCTTTTGATTTGCATAAATGGATGCAAATACCATACGCTTCTGGCTGTGTTTTTATAAAGGACAAAAAGTTGCATTGTAGAACTTTTACAACACAAGAAGGCTATATAGAACATTCAGAAGATTGGCTAAGCGATTATGGTATTTCTCTTTCAAGAGATTTTAAAGCGTTGCACATATGGATGTTTCTAAAAGCTTATGGTATAGAAAAGCTTAAACAGTGCATTGAAAAAAGTATTGATAATACATGGTATCTTTATAAAAAATTGAGTACACTGCCTAATTTTGAAATATTATGCCCTCCTACTTTAAATATTTTATGTTTTAGATATATAGGTGGAACTGCAGATAGGGATGCAAACAATATAAACAAGGGAATTGTGTCAATGCTTCAAGCACAAGGTGAGTGTTTTCCATCAGGCACAATGATTAATAATCGCTTTTATATCCGAATATGTTGCATGAATTATCGAACAGAGAAAAAGCACATAGATAAGCTTATCGATTTATGCATAAATGCTACTAAAGCAATTCAAATTTAAGATGAATTTCGAGCTAGGTTAACTAAAATTATTATAAAAAGAGGTGAAATTTATGAATGATACTAATGTTATAGATATAATTTTTGTTGATGATGTAAACACAAGCACTCATCCATACACAGAAATGGCAGTGGTAAGAGCTGGATTTCATGAAATGGGTTATAAAACCGATATTCATTTTTTCTCCAAGATGTCTCAAGATGTTATCAAAAATGTGTTTAAAGAGCGCAAACCAAAGTATATACTAGGGACATTTAATTACCCAGAAGCAGAAACCATGCTTAAAATACTGGAATATATTAAACTTACATATGAGGACGTATTAATATGTATTGCCTCGCCATTTATTGATATTTATGCAGAGCAGTTATTGCAAGATTATTACTTCCTAGATTATGCTATTTTGGGTGAGCCTAACCAAACAAGCTTAGAATTATTTAAGTGTTTGTTAAATAAGTTAGAATTAACAAATTGTAAAGGCATAGTCTATAGAAACGAGCAAAGTCGGATAGTTAAAAACGAACCAAGGCCATATGTAGAAAATATAAATAATTTTCCAATTGCCGACCGCTCGCATCAAAAATTATTTAACCTTGAGTATGTAGAAATATTAAAAAGTCGAGGCTGTACAGGAACCTGCTCTTTTTGTAACTTTCACTCGTTTAGAAACCGTCAACCTGGGAGTTATTTTAGAATCAGGTCAGCAAATGATGTAGTAGATGAGATTCAAGAAATTCAGGAAAAATCCTTTGGTATGAAATATAAATTTTTTATGGGAGATTTTTCACTTTTAGAAGCAAATAATCAAGCAATTGATGATTTGTATTTACTTGCAAGAGAAATACAAAATCGGAATTTAAAAATTGTTGTTCATTTTTCTACAAGGGCAGAGCTTATTAACCAAGAAACAGCCCCGCTATTAAAAGAGTTAAAGCGGGCTGGAGTTAATTCAATATTAGTAGGCTTTGAAAGTATGGATTGTAATGACTTAAAATTATATAAAAAATTAGCAACGCCCGATGATAATATAAATGCCATGAATATATTGCGTGAACTTGACATTGAGTTATTTCCATCCTTTATACTATTTAATCCATTAACAGATGAGAATAGCTTAAAGAAAAATTTTGATTTTTTATATGAAAGTGGTTTTGGTCGAACTTTTAATTGGTATAGATCGCACTTACAGGTGCATCCGGAAACATCTGTTGTAGATTTACTAATTAAAGAAGGATTATTGCAAAGAGATTTTGATTATCTAAACATACGTAACCAAATTAAATGGAAAAATTCGTATGCAAAAACATTACTAAATGCTTTTAATGATGTTGATATGTCTGCAAGGCTGCATAGAAATCAAATAAGGGTTTTTCGCTTGTCTAATGTAGTTAGAAATAGATTGCCTGAAAAATATCAAGATTCATTTTTGGATATTATTGAGCATAACAAGAAATTAGCAGCACAGATGAACGAAGAACATTATGAAATGGCTTGCAAAAGTTTAAGTTTGGCTATAAATGGTGCAACTGAAGAACAATTGCATGAAATATGTCGAAAACTGGATTTTTCTATATATGATGAAGAATATGAAAAACTTAAAATGATGATTGAAGTTAAATTTGAGAGGGTTAGAAAATATTTAATATAGGAAGGATACAAAGATTGTGGATATATTAACTCGTTATCGTCGTGCACTAGACGATTTTGTTGAAAAGGTAAAAAAAGATAAAAATGTGATTGGAGTTCTATTAGCTGGAAGCACATACTACAATTCTATAAATGATGAAAGTGATGTTAATATTATTTTGGTTGTAGTTGATGGAAGTCTTGAAAGATCGAGCTTTATGTGTATAGATAATGATATTATATTCAATATCGATGTATTCGAGCGAACGCAAATCGTACAAAATTTATCACGCCAATTTGGGGATATGTACAGATACTCATATTTAACTAATTGTGAATTTGTTTATTGCAAAGACGAAAGTTTTTCAGATTATCTAAGCGAGGTTAAACGGGTTAAAAAAGATGCCTTTGATTTTTCAACTTTTTGTGATTTTTCAAATATTTTATATCGAATGAGTGTAATACGAAAGCACCTTAACACAGAATGTGGGATAACATACTCACAATATACTTTTGTAAAAATATCCGAGTTGCTATCAAAGATAGAACATACCATGCAATATAAAATGTTTTCTCAAGATGTTGTACTTCAGGCTTATTGTGTGGATAGTGATATTATAAGGTTATTTAAAGAATTATTTCTTGGAGAATGGAATACAGATAAATGTGAGTATGTGCTTAAAATATTAGAAAATTATTTTGATGAGCATATTAGTATTATACAACGTCCTATTATAAATCTATATAAAAAGGCAAATAAAACTATATTAACTCTTCACGAGATTGCAGGATATTTTGGGTTTTACGCCCCGTTTCTTTATTTAGGTTGCGATTATTTGGCGAAAAAGCAAATACTTACAAAGGTAACAATGCCAGCTTTGTTAATTAAAAAGGGTAAAATAGAAATAGAAGAAGTAGCATATCTAAACAATAACGTTGAATTGGAGTTTTAAAAATGCACAAGAATGAAGATATTCAAATTGTTAATGCTAGGCAAAACAATCTTAAAAATATATCAATCAATATAAAAAAACATCAATTTACAGCTGTAACGGGAATCTCGGGTTCTGGCAAAAGCTCACTTGTTTTTGAAGTATTGTATGCAGAAGGGCAAAGAAAATTTTTTGAGATTAATAACACCAATATTTCGGGTATGGCTAAAAATCTAAATAAAGCTGACGTTGACTCGATAAAAGGTTTAAACCCCGTAATTGCATTAGAGCAGAAAAAAAGTTTTAATAATCCACGTTCTACAGTAGGTACGCTTACTGGTATATATAATATGGTGCGCTCGCTATATGCCATGATTAGTGTAGCATATTGCCCAGAATGTGGGCATAAGCTCAGCCAAATTTCTCCGTCGCAATTAGTGGGCCTTCTTATGACACTTCCTGAAAACTATAATGTTGAAATACGCAGAAAGCTTGTAAATGAAAAGTTTAAAAGCTTAGAGTTAGCTATAGAAGAGCTCAAAGTAAAAGGAATAACGCAGCTGTATATAGATTCTCAATTGCACTCAATTGCCGATATCGACGATTTTAACCAATATAAAGCCAGTGAGATAGAGATACTTCAAGATAGGTTTAGCATCCGCAAAGATTTATACAAGCAAATTATATCTTCAATTACAATAAACATGTCAATTATAGATAACCCGTTTATAAATCTTGTAATAACTAATAAAGACAATGAGGTAGACAACGAAGTTCGTTCGTTTTATAAAAAGCTTGATTGCTGTGAACACCATATAATTTTTAAAAAACTTGATGCATCGGAGTTATCTTTTAATGATCCGCGTGCTGCTTGTTCTCATTGCCTTGGCATGGGGTACTCATATAGTGCTAACCCTGAATTTATGGTGGTTGCACCTAACAAAGGGCTTTATCAAGGAGCTTTGCATAAAGGCATCTACAACATGACGCCTGAAAGCTTAAATGGGGTTGTTTTATATACACTTTCTCAAGAATATGGGTTTGATCTTTATACACCTTATGAAGAGCTTTCAATCGAAGTTAAAAAATTACTTATGTATGGTACAGGCGGAAAAAGAATAGTTATTAAAAATCCACCTAACTCGAAAAGGCTTAGTCCATTTACAAATGCTAACTATATGTTTAAAGGGTTTATAAAAGAGCTTGAAGAACATCATAAACGCCAGATGTTAAGAAAAGCAAATGGTGAAGATATTGCAATTAATGCAACTAGGCAATGTATGAGCGAGTGTATTTGCCCTGAGTGTGGCGGAAGCAGGCTAAAAAAACCTTATCTCGAAGCAAAAGTATTTGATAAAAATATATTTGAACTTTCAAAAATGCAACTAAATGGCATGCTAATGTTATTAAAAAAAGAAAATCAACAGCTAGTTAGCGATGAAGCACGCCAAATTTTAACCGAAGTTATAAAAAAATTAGAAACACTATGCGAGATAGGGTTGCATTATTTAGATATCAATCGTAAATCTGATACCTTATCAGGTGGTGAGATGCAGAGAATTAAGCTATCAAGCCAAATTAATAGTGATATGGTGGGGCTTGTATTTATCATGGACGAACCAAGTATTGGCTTGCACGCAAAAGATGTTTCAAGCCTAGTAAAAATGATGAAACGCCTTGCAGAAAACAACACCATGGTGGTTGTAGAACATAATATTGATGTTATACGAGAATCTGATAGAGTTATAGAGATTGGGCCAGGCTCTGGTAGCAAAGGTGGGGAAGTGATTTTTAATGGTTCGTATAGTGATTTATTAAACGACACAAGCTCACTTACTAAAGATTATATAGTTGATACTAATAAAATAAAACCAAACTATAACCCTAGAAAACCAGATGGAAAGGCGATAAAAATTTATAGAGCATGTGAAAACAATTTAAAGAATATTGATGTTTCAATACCTTTAAATCAAGTGGTTTGCATTACAGGTGTTTCGGGTTCGGGGAAAAGTACGCTAATAAACTCTGTTTTAGTTAACCAATTACAGTATGTAAAAAACAGGAAGATGGTTACCCCAGGAAAGCACGACTTTATCGAAGGGGCAGAACTTATCAATAATGTAATAAATATTGACCAAAAAATGTTGGGCACAAGCAGTACATCAAACCCAGCCACGTACATGGGGTTGTTTGAAAAAATAAGAAAAATTTATGCAGAAATACCTTCATGTAAAGAAAAAGGATATACATTACAAGATTTTTCGCTTACAAAAGCAAATGGTCTTCGTTGCCATAATTGTAACGGGAAGGGTTTTATATTATTAAATATTCAATATATGCCAGATATAGAGTCTGTTTGCCCTATGTGTCTTGGTAGTTATTTTTCTGACGAGGTAAAGCAATTTAAGTATAAAAACAAGGATATTTCTGAGGTGCTTGGCATGTCGGTACTAGAAGCAAGTGAGTTTTTTGCAGATAATAGCTACTTAAAACATAAGCTTGATATTATGATTGATTTAGGGCTCGAATATCTAAAGCTTGGGCAAAACACAAACACGATATCTGGAGGAGAAGCACAGCGACTAAATTTAGCCTACGAACTTTCAAAAAGAAAAGGTAATTCAAATAATCTATATGTATTTGATGAACCAAGCGTAGGATTACACCCAGCAGATATTGAGAGGTTAATTTACAGTATAAACAAGCTTGTTGATGGAGGTAATTCTGCAATAATAATCGAGCATGACATGGACATTATAAAAACAGCAGACTATATTATTGATGTGGGGCCTGCTGGAGGAGATGAAGGAGGGTACATAGTTGCACAGGGAAGTCCCCTTGAAGTATCTGAAAGTTCTAATTCGTATACAGGACAATTTCTCAAACAATATTTTGGGAGTTAGGGCTTTGACTAAGCCTATTAAAATTTATTAATTACTATAATATAAAGAATACGCATCTTTGTGGCTATATAGCTGTAAGATGTGTATTTTTTAATTTAATTTTAGGTAATAACAAATAAAATTGTTACAATTTGCACAAAAAATGAACAAACATTAAAAACTACTAAAAAGGAGATATATTTGTATGAATAAAATGTTGGTATCTACTTACAAAGAAATGAAGTACACAGTTAGCTTAGGTAAAATTGATCAAAAGGAAATAGCAGAAATTATAACAAATAATTACACTAGTGCTGCTATAATAACAGATAAAAATGTTCATAAACATTATGGAGATACCCTTGAAAAAGAATTAAAAAATAATGGATTTAATGTTATAACAATAGTTCTTCCAAGCGGAGAAAGAACAAAGTCACTTCATACAGCAAAAACTATATATAAAAAATTGCTAGATGGCGGTGTTCAAAGGCGGTCAGTTTTAGTTGCGTTTGGTGGTGGAATGGTGATTGACACGGTTGGGTATATCGCATCAACATATATGAGAGGTATACCATATATAAATATAGCAACTTCTTTACTAGCACAAGCAGATACCGCAATCGGTGGAAAAGTTGCGGTTAACCATCCAGATGGCAAAAACCTTATAGGTGCATTTTATTATCCAGATCATGTTTTTATTGACCCACGTTATTTGCAAACACTTTCTACAAGAGATATGCGTTCAGGTTTTGCCGAAATTATTAAAACGGCTACAATATCGGACAAAGGTTTGTTTGAAGAGCTTGAAGATATCGCTGAACAAGTTATAAAAAATAAAGATGTTGATAAACTAACTGATATTTTAAGTAAAACTGTTAACTTAAAGTTAAGACTACTAGAACCTGATCCGTTTGAGAACGATTTAAGGAGAGTACTTAACTTTGGACACACAGTTGGACATGCTATTGAAAAGGTAGAGGCGTATCGTGGTATTAGGCATGGAGAAGCAGTGGGCGTTGGTATGGCTATAGCAACTACGATTGCCGTTAATCGTGGAACTTCAAGCATTATAGGTAACAGAATTATAAACCTTATTCGTAGTTGTGGTCTTAGCGTTACATCAAAGGTAGATGAAAAAGAAGTAATAAAAGCAATGGAAGTAATTAGAATGATTCGTAATAATAGTTTAAATTTCGTATTGCCAAGCAATGAAATAGGTAAAATGGATATTGTAAATAATGTAACCGACCAAGAAATATATAACGCACTTAAACAATTAAACGAATCTCATAAATAAATTATATTTTAGAAAATAACTTTCAAAAACAAAGGAGAGTTAAAATGATAATTGAGAATATAATGAATCAGATTTGGAAGCCTATTCAAGAAAAGTATAAAATATATGAAGATATAGCAGAAAAATTATCTGATATAGAACTATATAATTTAATTACAAAAAAAGTAAGGATGGTATTTTATCAATATCCAAAGTCCAATCTAAATCTTTTATCTACGTGTGGCTGTAGCCATTTCTATAATAATGGAAGTTTTGCAGGTTGCAGTATGTGTAATTATCATTGTAATGACATAGAGGGAGCAGCAAGCCTTAGAGTATTACGGCATAAAAATGTTAATTTATATGCAAAAATAGTTAAAGAAAGTTTTTTAAATGTTAGGGGCTATATTAATGAACAAATGGGTGATGAATTAGTTACTGGCCATGATATTTTTTGTGATGAAGAATTTCCAGAGCAAGTGATGCAAAATTTGTTTAGTATAGATCCTATATATAAAGTTAGGCCTTTTATATTTTCTTTTGAAGCTAGGGCTAATAACTTTACATATAAAAAAATGAAAAGTATTATTGAAAATGTAGGGAAAGGGCGCATTGTTGCCGAATGCGGTGTTGAAACTAGTAACGAGTGGCTAAGAAACCATTGGCTTAACAAGAATATAAAAAATGAAGATATTGATAATGCAATGGCACTATGTAAAGAGTTTTCTGTTCGATTTAAAGCGGATGTTATTTTTGGGCTTCCAGGGTTAAGTGAGCAAAATTCGATTGATGTGTTTTGCGATACAATTAAGTGGCTATGCTTGAAAAATTGTGATTATATCACAATATTACCTCTTAATAGAAAAAAATACACATTTCAGCAATATATTTACAATGCTTTATCAGACAATAAAAAACTCATCAAACATGGAATATCTTATAAACAACACACAGGGTTACCTTGGCTATATTCCTTTGTTAAAGCATTAGTAAAATGTTTTGACGAAATTGAAGGTGTAGAGAAAAAAATTAGTATTGGCCAGTACAGCACTAACTTAAATTCTGTTGAATCTGAACTGGCCTATAACGAAGATCCTGATTGTGTATGTATAGATAGCTTTAGGCAAACAATGATTTTATTTAATGAAACAAAAGATAAAAAATTGATTTATAATTTATGGGAAAAAATGCGGCAAGATACATGTTATAGTTTTTATCAGGATATTTTAGAATTGCAACAACAAGTTTCTGGAGTAGCTTCAAACATACATTTGGTAGGTGAAGAAGTAGTAAAAAGCTTGTTTCCAAATAATAGTGTTTTATTAAATCAATTTTACAAGGAATTAGAGCAATTATGAGGGTATTGTATTTTGATTTAGATGGATCATTGCTTGACCATCATGAAAATATAACCGAAAGAAACCTTAAAGCTATAACAGAATTTATGGCTTTGGGTGGGAAAGTAGGCTTGGCTACAGGCAGATCCTATATAGAGAGTAAACGGTATATAGATATGATAAAACCTAATATGCCTTGTTTTTTATTAAATGGTAATCAGATATATGTTGATAAAAAGATTATTCCGTATACTAAGTTTCCAAATGCAATATATTCTAATTTTTGTAATTTGTATGAAGATGAATTGTATTTTGTAGAGGAATTTGGAAATTATTATGTTTCTGAAACTATTATCGGAAAAAAGATGTTTATTTCGGCATTTAAGCCAGAATTAAGGCAATTTACCAATAGAAGTGATGATGAACTATCTTGTGTTTATTTTATGTCAAAACAGGGCCTACATGCGAATGAAATACTAAAGAAATTTTCTTTAAAAAATGACGAAAATACATGTAATTGGTTATCAAATTTTTATATTATTAAGATGAACAATTATTGGATAAAAGCTTTTAACAAAGTTGCCGACAAAGAGATATGCCTTGAATATATTGGCAAGCATAATTTGATTAAAGAAAATGAAATAGTTTTTTTTGCAAATGATTACAACGATATTAATATGTTTAAACGCGTTGGAGTAAAAGTTGCACTTACTGGATCGATTGAGCCTATTTTACAGATTGCAGATATGTGTATAGATAATTATGAGATAGCAAACATTATTAAAGGTGAAATGAGAAAAGAGTGATTAATATGAATGCACAACATATAAAAAAGGGAATAGCAGAATCTTTATACCACCCACTAACTCTAGCACAGCATAATATATGGAAAAAGCAGGCATTGTTTCCTTTATCAAAAATGTTTCAAATTGGAGGTGTTGTGCATGGCTATAAAGATTTAGAAGGGTTGCAAAAAGCCATACAACACTTGATTGAGTTTCATGATGCATTTAAAACTCGCATATATGTAAAGGATAATATTCCAAAACAATATTTTTCTCCTGATGTAAAGCAAGTAGAGATAAAAGATTTTAGTAATTTTAACCACCCTATTGAAGAAGTCAAAAAATGGTGTACAAAAGAACTGTTTGAACCATTTAATATGTTGGAAGAGCTGTATCGTATATTTATTTTAAAAATAGATGAGAAAAATTATGGCTTTGCACTTGTTGCCCACCATATTATAGTAGATGGATGGTCTATGCAGATTATTAGCAATACCATTCTCAAAAAATATAATGAAATAATATCAGGCCATAGTTATGAAGCTTGTGCTAAACATAGCATATTATCGTATATAGAGCGAGAAAATAAGTATTTAAGTTCGCCACGTAAAGCGAGGGATGAAGAGTACTGGAACTCTATTTTATATACAGATGAAGCTTTTCACGGTGTTATAAATGTTAACAATAATGCAATTCGCAAGACAATATTTCTTGGAAAAGAAATTACAGAAAAAATATCGAAGTATTGTAAAAGTAACGGTATATGGTATAGTATATTTTTTCAAGGTGTATATATATTATTTGAATTATTATTTAACAATAAAAATGATTTTCATGTATATACACCAATTTTAGGGAGGCATACAAAACAAGACAGAGAGATTGTAGGTATGTTTGTTCAGTCTATACCTGTATTTGGAAGTATAAATAAAGAAAACTCGCTGACTGAAGTTTTGCTGGACATTCAAAAACTTGTGGGAAAAAGCTATGCACACTCAAAGTTTCCGCTTTATTTGTTACAAGAACAAAATAAAAACCTAGGCTATAAAAATTTGCGAAATGATAGTGTTCACGTGAATTATTATGGAACACAATTTGATACAGAAGCTGTAGATGGAAGAATTAAGGTTGATGAATTGTTTAATGAAGAGCAATCTTATCCTATGCAGATGATTGTTCGTAATTGGGATATAGGTAAAGGTTTTAGTATAGATATTGACTATTTAACGAGCATTTATAGATGTCAGCAGGTAGATGCAATGATGGGGTATATTCAAAATATTATCTTTCAAATAATAAGTGAACCACATAAGCTTTTTTCAAATTTATACTTAGAAGAACCTTTGAAAATAGACAATTGGCTTAATAAATTTAACAATACTAAAGTTGAGTATGAAAGCAATAAAACAGTGTTAGACTTATATGCTGATGCAGCAAGAAAATGGCCTGAAAATGAATGTATTATACACGAAAACCAGAAAATTACTTATAAAGAGCTTGACCAAAAGTCTAACTCTTTAAGAGATTATATTCTTACACTTGGCATACCGCACAAGAGTTGTGTTGGCATCATTTTTACACATTCTATTGATGTCATAGTTTGTATCTTGGCCATTTTAAAAGCTGGGTATACTTTTTTGCCGCTTGATGCAAATATGCCAATAAATAGGAATAAAGAAATTATAGAATCATCAAACTTGGAGCTTTTGCTAACAAATATTGATTCATTAGAAAGCAGAAATTTTTCTTGTAAGTTCGTTTCGTTAAATAAAATAAATGATATTTTAATAAGAGATGAGTTTTCTGATACAGAAAATCTCATCTATAGGGACATTAAAACTGATGATACTGCCTACATTATTTATACATCAGGCTCTACAGGAGCACCCAAAGGAGTTATGGTAGATCATTCAGCCTTATACAATTACCTTGTTTGGGCAAAAGATGCTTATAGTGTAGATGACAAAGATACATATGCTTTTTATTCTTCAATTGCATTTGATTTAACAATTACATCTATTTTTTTGCCAATAATAACAGGCGGTAAAGCAATTATTATTAACCTTGAGAATCATGACAATATTATTAAAGAAATAATTAGTAGAAATGTATGCACTATAATAAAACTTACACCTTCTCACTTAGCTTTGTTAGATTGTTTAGAAGATTATACAGGCAATATTTTGAGGAAGATGATTGTTGGAGGCGAGCAATTAGCACCTAAGCTAGCAGGGGATGTAAGTGATGCGTTTAAACAAAAAGTTGAGATATATAATGAATATGGGCCAACCGAGGCAACTGTAGGTTGTATTATTCATAAGTATTGCCGTGATGTAGACTTCGAATATGTGCCTATTGGCAAACCAATATATAATATGAAATCCTATATACTAAATAAACAACTTGAGGCAGTGCCGGATTATGTTGTTGGTGAGTTATATTTGGCGGGCAAAAGCCTAGCAAAGGGATATTATAATAACCCAGCTTTAACAAACGAAGTTTTTATTGAGCATGAAAAGTTTGGAAGGCTATATAAAACAGGAGATAAAGCTAGGTTTGTTGATAAGCAAGTAATTGAGTTTTTAGGGCGTATCGACGAGCAAGTAAAAATCAATGGTAATCGTGTTGAATGTGGTGAAATTGAATATAGAATTAAAAAACACCGTCATATAAAGGAAGCACTTGTTATGGCTTGCCAAGTAGAAGGAACGATGTTACTTGTATCATATTATACATCAAATGTATTGTTTGAAGAAAATGAGTTAAGACAATATTTGGCTAACTATCTTCCTTTGTACATGATTCCTTCCATATTTATTAGATTAGATGAATTTCCGCTAAACAAAAATGGAAAGGTCGATAAACAAAAGCTCATGCCTGTGGAAAATTGGTTAAGGCCTAGTGAAAAAACGGAAAAACATACTGATGAGTATACAATTTTACTAAAAAATATAAAAAAACTTTTTGGAAATAAGTCGGAAGATTATAATAACTTCTTTTACATGGGGGGAGATTCGATAAAGGCCATCGAATTATCATCTATACTAAAGCAAGATGGCTACCAATTAAATGTTGCAGATATATTATTGCATCCTAAATTTGACGAAATGGTTAAATTTATGAGCAGAAATGTAACAGATTATGAAGATTATGAAGATTATTCGGATTATGTTGAATTAGCACCCATTCATAACTGGTTTATGAGAAATGATCTTATAGATAAAAACGATTATGTGATTTCATTACAGCTTGATTTGAATATAAATATAGGAGATAAAGTTAATTTTAAAGAATTGTTCTCGTTTTTATTAAAACACCATAGTGCATTAAACTTGGTTATGGCAGACAATGGTATGATGAAATATTTGCAACATACATATGAAATGGAGCAAGTAAAGCTTGATGAGCATGATTGCATATCACTAGAAGTACTTATCAAAGAAAAGCAAAAAGAACTTGCAAATAAAATAGATATATATAATTGTCTTGCTTCAGGTTGCCTTATTAAATCCGAACGAAAGCTTACGTGGCTACTATCATTTCACCATATTATATTTGATATGGTTTCTGGTGTGATATTGTTAAATGATATAGATGCATTATTGAAGCAACAAATCGAACAAAATCAACTGCAATTGCCATACAGAAGTGCATATGAAGTATGGGTTAAACAAACTTTGAATCGCACTATATCAAAAGAAGAAAGTGAGTATTGGGATAAAACCAAAAACATTGAAGGTTTTAGATATGTTAAAGAAAATAGCCTATTAGATAACTGTTATTGTAAAATTGTAAAAACAAATGATTTAATTAGTAAGTTGAAAACACATGAAAATGAGGCCATACCTTACAAACTAGAGTGGACAAACAGGTATTTAGAAAAAGCAAATCAATCATATAACACAACTACATTTGAGTTGCTTCTTGTTGCACTTGAAAGTGCATGTTGTGAACTAACACAGCAGAATTCTTTTGCCATTGAGCTTGAAAGCCACGGTCGCCACTCGAATGATAAGCGATATTCATTTTATGATACTATTGGTTGGTTTACAGCCATATACCCGTATATTGTAAAAAACGATAATGTATCTCTTAATGAACGAATTATAAGGACGAAAAATGAGTACAGAAAAATTCCTAACAACGGAACAGGATATTTACTATATAATAACGATGCCTATCACAATATTAATTCTAAATTACGCTTTAATTATATAGGTGATATAGTAAAAGAATATGAGTTTTTTGAACTAGAGCAAATAGTACCATCATCAGACCCTTCATGTGATTTAGAGATTGTATGCTATTGCATAAACGAAACTTTATATGTGCGTTGCCTTAAATCTAACAATGATAAAAATCAAACCGAAAAAATACTATCTTTATTTACTAATAAAATTGAGATGGTATTTGAGCATTGTTTCAACCAAAAATTTACATATTTGCGAGCAGAAGAATTTGAGCTAGTAAATATCTCTGAAGAAGAGCTTAGTTATTTATTTAGCGAAGGAGAATAAATGTGGATAGCCTTAACGTTCTATCAAAATCTAACATTGAAAATATTTTGCCATTAACCAAAACTCAGACTGGTATATTATTTCACTATTTATATGACAATGATTCTAGAGTTTATTATGAGCAGTATGAATACGTTATAGAGCCTAGTGCACGCTTAAACAGTAAGGTAGTTGGGGATCTTAGCATAGACAAAGAGACAATGGAAAAGTCGATCCAGTTAGTGTGTAACAACGACTATATCCTTAAAAGTGTTTTTGCTTGGGAAAAATTAAGTTCACCTATTCAAGTTGTTTTAAAAAAAGTTTTAGCTGATATTGATTGGATTGACTTAGGGGATAATGATGTAGGGTATGAGTTCAATAAACTCTATAACGAAGAAATAGATATATCAATTAAGCCGATTATATTTAGATTTTACTCAACATCGGCAAACAAGCTTTATATGGTTGTAAAATTTCATCATATTCTATTAGATGGATGGAGTAATGCAATATTACTGAATAGGATATTAGAAACTTACTCTAAATTAAAGTCTAATATGGGCTCTAATGATATTATATATTATGATGAATATAAAAAATATATAAGACATATCTCAGATAGCGAAAAACTTGATAAAAATGAGCTCATAGAGTTTTGGAAAGGCAAACTTTCAAATTGTGCATGGTTTAAATTGCCTATATGCAATAAGGTTTACAATTCTATTTCATTTAAAACTATAATAAAAGAACTAACATCAAGCAGAATAGATAAAATCAATAGCTATGTTAAAAAAAATCAAATCACTTTATCAAGCTTAATTTCTGCAGCGTGGGCACTAGTACTAAAAGAAATGTTTGATATTTCGGATGTGGTATTTGGTGCTATTGATAGTGGAAGGACTATACCTATAGAGGGTATAAACCAGATGATTGGAATGTTTGCACATGTAATACCAATTCGTGTAAATTTTGAAACTATGAAAAGTAAAGCAGACTTATTTGATTATTTAAAGAAATATTATATTGATGTATTAATTAATCAAAATATAAGTATACCAGAAGTTAAAAGTATAACTGAAACAATTAACCCTATTCAATCGTTAGTAATTATAGAAAATTATCCAATTCCATCACTAGTACAAGAATATATAGAAATATCATCAATTAATGTACGCGAACACACAAATTATAATTTAGTATTGTTCATAAATGATAATATAACTTGTGATATTAAATTGCAATATAATTGTGATATCTTTGATGATAAGGCAGCAAATTTAATTTTAGAACGCTTATATACGATAATTGATTTGCTTCTTGAAAGTAACCCTAAAGAATTGCTACCGAATACTATAAATTTATTTCTTAAACAAGGTTCATACAATAGCTTGATAGAGAGTGGAAAAACGGAAGTGTCTAATATGAAGAATTATTTATTAAATGAAAGTTTTAATCATAGAGTTGAGCATGGGATAATTGAGATTATTAAAAATATGCTAAATATACCTATACTTCAAAATGACAAAAGCTTTTTGGAATTAGGTGGGGAGTCAATTACAGCAATGAAAATAAAATTTGCTGTTTATAAGAATTTCAATGTTGATTTACCGCTTAATATGTTTTTCACAAATGATAGCATACAACAAATGATAAAAAAATTTATTTCTACAATAGAGTTGATTAACGAAAATACAGCAGAAACACAGGATAAAGAGATTTTGAGTATAAAGCATACTAAGAAAGTATCGGCAAGTATACAGCAAAAAGGAATATATTTTGCCTTTTTATCCGCACCAGATAGCCATGCTTACAACAACCCTATTTTTCTAGAACTAAGTGTTGCAATGTCAAGTATCCAAGTTGATAAGATTATTAGCGAACTTGTTATATCTCACAAAATTTTAAATTCTAGCTTTAAGTTTGAAGATTTTGAATTGCACATAAAAGAAAACAGAGATGTTAAACCAAATGTTATACATATAAATCAAGAAGACATCTGCGATTTTTCTAATGTATGTAAAATTTATGAAGCACATGCAAAACCTTTCGAACCAGAAAATTACCCTCTTATGCAGGTTATATTTATTAAAGGCGTATCAGGTAAATCATGGTTAATTATTGATATAAGCCACATGATAATTGATGGGTTAAGCCTTCAAATTCTTTTAAATGATTTATGCAAGTTAATTAGCGGGATACCTATAGATCAAGAAAAATTGCCTTATTATGAGTATTGCAATTACCAAAAGCAACTTATGGATACAAGTGATTATAAATGTAAAGAAGAAGAAATTACATTAATGCTAAAAAGCAACCTAAACTACCTTGAGTTGCCACATGATTACAAAAGAACAAAAAACTTGGGTGGCACAGCGAAGCGAATTTATGTAAAAATTGAAGATGAATTTATAGAAGACTTTAAGTCAGCATGTAATTATTTTCAGGTAACTAGCCAGATGCTTTTGCTTTCTGCCTACGCTATTTTATTGTATCAAGAAACAAAAAGAAAAGATTTGTTGGTTGGTATTCCTGTATTTAATCGTCCGAGTCAAGAATATGAACATACTGTTGGGTTGTTTTCAAACATACTTCCTGTTTTGATACTGATAGAAAAAAATGAACCTATACTTGATTTTATAACGCATATAAAACAAAGTATTATATCTGCTTTTAGTTATCAAGAAGTTCCATTTGAATCGTTAATTGATAAGCTAAACTTACATTTAGGTGAGCGTTATAATCCGTTATTGAGCAACATGTTTTCGTATCAAAAGCTATCAAAAGAATCTTTAAGCATGATAGATAAATTTTTAAAACTGCATGAATACGACAAAGCTTCACCTAAGTTTGATTTATCTGTTGAGATAATAGAATTTGATAACCATATATCAGTAGCATTTGAATATGCAGAAGAGTTATTTAGTAGCAATACTATAGAAAATATGCTAGGCGAATATCTTAGAATACTAAAGTATTTTATAAATACTAAAAATGGTGTGGTTGAGGATGCTATAGTCAATTCTGATAATGTCTATGAATCTAATGTTTTAGAAAATGAGCAGGAAAAAATGCAATGTTTGTTAAGTAAAATTTCAACTACTACTAAAGATTTTCCTAATTCGATTGCTATTGAATCTAAAGATATACAGGTAACTTATTGGGAGTTAGAAGAGAAATCTTCTATTATTGCAAACATACTTGAAGAAAATAACTGTATAAATGGCAATGTTATCGCTTGCTATATGCAAAGGTCGGAAAAAGCGATTATTTCAACATTAGGTATATTAAAAATTGGTGCAATATGTTTACCAATAGACTCTTCCGAAAAGCAAATTGATAAAATTGAAAGTATGATTAAGGCGGCTAATGTAAGACTAATTTTATGTGATAGTTCTACGGCACAATTAGCGGCTAATCTATCTGTCAAAACTATAGTTTATGAAAATGTTAGTGCAGAGAAGAGCTTAAAAAAGCATTACACAAAAAAGAATATTGATATAAATGCATATGCCTATTGCATGTTTACATCCGGCTCATCAGGTACGCCGAAAGGTGTATTTTTAACGCATAAAGGCATATATAATCATGCACTATCAAAAATAAAAGAAACGGGCATGAACTGTAATGATGTAGTTAGTCAAAATTTTAGATTAAGTTTTGTGGCATCAATTTGGCAAATATTCTCACCTTTGTTTGTTGGTGCTAAGATATTTGTTGTACAAGAAGAACTGATTAAAAATATGTATATGTTTTTCAAAATGTTAGAAAGTAAAAAGGTTAGCATTTTTGCAACAATACCATCTTTTTTAAATGCATACCTTTCTATTCAATCAGATAAATGGCGTTCGCCATATTTAAAAACTATATTACTAACGGGAGAAAAAGTTATACCGCAATATGTAAAAAATATTTTTGAGTGGCATCCAAAAGCTAATTTAATTAATGCATATGGTCAAACAGAGTGTTCAGATGATACATTGCATTACAAAATAACTCCGCATGATATAGATAGAAATAGTATACCAATTGGCAAACCAATACAAAATATGAATATTTTTATCATGAATGATGAAAAACAAGTATTGCCAGATGGCGAAATAGGAGAAATATGCTTTTGTGGAGCAGGTGTTTCTGATGGCTACATAAACGAAACAGACGATAATAAGAATAAATTTTATCTTGGTAAAGATGGGATGGTGTACTGTACGGGAGATTATGGTTATATTAATGAAGATGGTAATGTTGAGTATATCGGCAGAAAAGACGAACAGATAAAGATAAATGGTATACGCTTAGAAGTTGGTGAAGTTTTATCATTAATTTATTCGCTTGATATCGTTAGCCATTGTGTAATCATACCTTATGTTGATAATAATCATAGCACGTCTTTAAAAATGTTTTACACAGGTGACTTATCCGTTTTAGAAATAAGAAAACTTTGTATTGATAAAATGCCAATTCATATGGTGCCAAAGGACATATATAAAGTAGATAAGTTTCCTATTAGTGCCAATGGCAAAATTGATAAACAAGCTTTGATATTAACTACAAATTCAAATGATACAGGAGTATTGCCAACAACACAATCTCAAAATATTCTAAAAGAAATATGGGGGGAAGTATTAGATAAAGAGCATATAGGCATATCAGATAATCTATATGATTTAGGTGCAAATTCGATTAGTATCATGAAAATTATGGCTTTAATATATAATAAATTTGGAATAAATATTTCTTTTAGAGATATAATTCAAAGGCCATCAATAGAATTATTGTCTGATTTAATCAATATGCAAGGTGGAAAAAGAATTTTAAAAATAGCAAAAACTTTGGAAAAAGATTATTACCCTACTGTAGAACAACAGAAAAGAATTTACTGGGATTGTGTTTTAAACAAAAAAAATTCGGCCTATATAAATTACTTAGCTTTTTATATCAAGGGGAATATCGATCTTGAAAAGCTTGGTTCAGCTTATAAAGTTTTAACAGACACACATTCTATTTTTGATACGGTATTTAAGTTTAAAGATGGTGATTTACGTCAAGTCATTAAAAAAGGTGATATATTGCATGAACTTTATATTGAATCTCAAAAGTGTGATGATATTGAAAACCAAATTAGTTCGCTATTACCAGATTTTGAGCTTTCAAAAGGGCCACTTAGTTCGTTTAGTATTATAAAAACGGACTCTGGAGGTTACGCATGCTTGTTTGCCATTCACCATATTGTGTCAGACGGTACAACGCTAAAAGTTCTTGTTAAAAATTTATTCGACCTATATTTTGAAAACGAAACAGATGATGATTATATAGATTTTTGTGATTATGCTGTTTGGATTGAAGAATACAGTAAAACGAATGAATATTTTAAACAGCAAGAATACTGGCAAAACGAATTTAAGCATGGTTATCCTTATATGAAATTCCCAATGTTGCCTAATGCAAAAGATTCAAATATTTACGACAAACATGCTGTATTGCTTGAAGATATTAGTATAAAAAAAATTATTGAGCTTACTAACATTAAAAAAATTACACTTTTCCAATTTTTCTTTTCAATATATATGTTATTTGTTGGAAAGATAACAAGTGAAAATACAGTTTGCGTTTTTACTCCTTATTCAAGGCGAACAAAAAAAGAAATTATGAACAGTGCAGGTATGTATGCTAATAATCTTCCGATTATAATGGATATTGAAAACAATGAAAGCATATG
>WQZK01000004.1 GCA_009780765.1 Defluviitaleaceae bacterium | reverse complement strand
ATTTGTCTCAAATTTTTTTCATACTTTTAATTAACGCTCTTACTATCCTCAATCAACCAATAAAGTGCCGAAAGTGCATCTCTTAGGCTTCCCGTTTTATCAATCAACTTCTCTTTAACCGCTTCTTCACCAATTAAAATGCTTCCAACATCTTGAACCAAGCTTTTTGTATCCGTCATAAGCTGCGAAAGGCGTTTTTTTGATATTTTAGAATTCTTTACAATAAAATCTAGGATACGCTCTTGCATTTTATCAAAATAATCAAACATTTGCTGAGCTCCTATAACAAGCCCTGTCATGCGAATTGGGTGTATTGTCATTGTCGCAGATGGTGCTATAAAAGAAATGTCCGCCGCAACTGCCAAAGGTACACCTATAGAATGTCCGCCGCCTAAAACAAGCGAAACCGTAGGCTTGCCTATACCCGAAATTAACTCCGCCAAGGCAAGGCCTGCTTCAACATCACCTCCTGCTGTATTTAAAAGTATTAAAAGCCCATCAACTTGCGGGTTATCTGCTGCCGAAACAAGCTGCGGTATAACATGTTCATACTTTGTTGTTTTATTTTGCGGCGGCAACTCCATGTGCCCCTCTATCTGTCCTATTATCGTTAAAAATTGTATATTTCCTTTCGGGCTTTTGTGAACTATCTCTGGTTGACATGGTTGTTTTATATTTTCAACATTTTCATTTTGCTCCATAAAAATCGCACTCCTTCTTGTAAATGTAGTTATTATTTGTTTTTGTTTGAAAAAAAATACCTATATACTTTACAAAAAGTCTTTAAAATGTTACTATAGAAATAACACACATTCAGGAGATAAATTAATGGACTTTACAAAAAATTTAAACCCCATGCAAAAAGAAGCTGTTTTACATACAGATGGGCCACTATTATTATTAGCTGGTGCAGGCTCTGGCAAAACAAGAGTTTTAACACATAGAATTGCAAATCTTATACAAAGCGGGGTAAACCCGTTTAATATATTGGCAATAACTTTTACTAATAAAGCCGCAAAAGAAATGAAAGAGCGTGTAAATTCGCTTATTCCTTATGGTGAAGTTTGGGTTTCTACGTTCCACTCCACTTGCGTAAGAATATTGCGGCGAAATATTGCTAAAATCGGCTATGAAAATAGTTTTACGATATATGATGCCGACGACTCTGAAAGGCTCATAAAACAAGCTATGAAAGAGCTTAATTTTAACGATAAGCTTTTAAAACCAAAATCTGTTATGGCTGAAATTGGCTCACAAAAAGATAACATGATTTCTTATGAGCAATTTGAAATTATTGCTGGGTCGGATTTTAGGCTTAGTAAAATTTCACAAATATATACATATTATCAAAAACGTCTTAGAGCAAACAATGCCCTAGATTTTGATGATATAATTTTTTTGACGGTCAAATTATTTAGAGATTGTCCTGAGGTTTTGGTAGGTTACCAAGAACGCTTTAAATATATTCTTGTAGACGAGTATCAAGATACTAACACAAGCCAATATGAGCTTATTCGCCTTTTAGCTGGCAAACATAAAAACCTATGCGTCGTTGGTGATGACGACCAAAGTATCTACGGTTGGCGTGGTGCAAACATCAGAAATATTTTGGATTTTGAGAAAGATTTTGAAAATGCCACGGTTATTAAGCTTGAACAGAATTATCGTTCTTCTAAAACCATATTAGAAGCCGCAAATGCCGTTATAAAAAACAACCATAGCCGTAAAAGCAAATCTTTATGGACTGACAATAACGAGGGCGAAAATATAGAGTTTTATAAAGCACAGTCCGATTTAGACGAATCTAGATATATCACCGAGCAAATAGAGCAAAATGTTTTAAATGGTGGAAAATACAGTGATAATGCCATTTTATATCGCCAAAATGCACTTTCAAGAAGTATAGAAGACAGCCTTGTTAAGAATAATATACCATATAGAATTTTTAGTGGCGTTAGGTTTTACGAACGTAGAGAAATTAAAGATATTCTGGCATATCTTAGGTTAATTCATAATCCTTTTGATGATATTTCGGGCAGGCGTGTTATAAATGTGCCTAAACGTGGCATCGGCGAAGCTAGTGTTGAAAAAATATTGCGTTTTAGCACTGAGCAAGAAATTTCTTTTTCAGATGCACTTGTTATTTGTGATAATATCGAAGGTATCGGTACAAGGCACAAAAAAATTAAAGAATTTGCCGTTTTGATAGAAGAGCTAAGAGACTTTTCAGTAAATAATAACGTATCTGATTTAATAAATCAAATTTTAGAAAAAACGGGCTATATTCTTGAATTACAAGCAGAAAATTCGGACGAGGCTTTGGGGCGTATTGAAAACATAGATTCTCTTATAAACAAAGCACATGAATTTGAAAAAGAAAGCGAAGACAAAACACTAAACGCTTTTTTAGAAGAAGTTTCTTTGGTTGCAGATGTTGATAATTATACTGACGATGATGATACCGTTGTTTTAATGACACTTCACTCATCTAAAGGACTAGAGTTTCCAAATGTTTTTATCCCAGGATTTGAAGAAAATATTTTCCCAAGCTATCGCTCTTTAATGAGCCAATCTTCTAATGATTTAGAAGAAGAGCGCAGGCTTTGCTACGTTGGCATTACAAGAGCACGCGAAAATCTTTGCTTAACAAGTGCTACATCTAGGCTTCAAAACGGGCAGTTTGTGTATAATATGCCATCGAGGTTTTTGGAAGAAATTCCAGAAGATATTGTAAACTCTACACGCCAAAATATTGGCGTTAGCATGAAAACAATAAACACAATACCTGCCAAAAAACCAAATATAAGCTTTAAAACAAATAACTATGATACAATTAACAGCACTTCCAAAAATAGCGACATCAACTTTAAAATTGGTGATAAAGTTAAGCAAATAAAGTATGGAAACGGCACAGTTATAGCCATCTCTCAAGAAGAAGTTACCGTTGCATTTGATGGATTAGGAATAAAAAAAATAAAACCACAATTATTAAAAAGGAAGCATTAATTCAAATAATGCGACCGTAAAAAAGGAGAAATTAGCATGTCAGATTTCAAATTAGAACTTGGAATAGAAGAGGAGTTAGTTAAACCCTCAGATTTTAAAGATGAGGATACTTCTCTATCTATTTCCTCACTTAGTGATACAGAACGCCAACAAATTGATGAATTTAGCCAAAAAATAGACCTAAACAACTATGATATTGTTGCACTTTACGGTGTTAATGTGCAAAACAAAATTGCTAAATTTTCTGATAGCGTTTTAAAAACTGTTAGAACAAAAGATATGGCACATGTTGGCGAGGATTTATCTGCACTTGTTGCAAACCTAAAAAGTTATGACCCAGCTGGCGGAGAACGAACGGGAATTGCAAGAATATTTAGAGGAAAGCCATTAAAATTACGCATGGATAGGATGATGGCAGACTTTTCAAAGGTTGAAACAAATGTTGATGCGGTTGTTAAAAACTTAGAAACTCACCAAAGGCAGCTTATTCAAGATAATGTTATGCTTTCGGAACTTTACAAAAATAATTATGAGTATTATAAAGAACTCTCCATGTATATTATTGCAGGAAAACAAAGCCTTGAAAATTTTATCGAAGTTGATATTCCTGCACAAAGAAAAATTGCAGAAGAGTCGCACAATCAAATGGAAGTGCAAAAACTAAACGATATGATAAATCAAGCAAATCGTTTTGAAAAAAGGCTTCATGATTTAAAATTAAGCCGTACCATAAGTATACAAATGGCTCCACAGGTAAGGCTTGTACAAAACAATGGTAAAGTATTGATTGAAAAAATACAATCTAGTATTGTAAATAGTATTCCTCTTTGGAAAAACCAGATGGTTCTTTCGCTTGGCATGGCTAATACTCAAAGGGCCTTACAAGTTCAAAAAGATGTTACAGATATGACAAATCAACTACTTCTTAAAAATAGCGAAATGCTAAAACAAGGCAGTATAGACATTGCAAGAGAAGCCGAAAGAGGCATTGTTTCTGTAGAAACTTTACAAAAAACTAACGAGAATTTAATTACAACTATTTCTGAAGTTTTGCAAATTCAAAAACAAGGCTCAGAAGAGCGTGCACAGGCAGAAATTAGCTTACAAAATATCGAAAATGAAATTAAACAAGTTTTACTCGAGGCTACCAATAAGCAATAATTTGTGGTATACTCATAATATAATAATATTTTGGAGGAATTAATATGGCTGAAATTAAAAACAAATCAAATATAGGGCAAATTCAAATTGCCGATGAAGTTATTGCAACAATTGCGGGAACTGCGGCATTAGAGGTTGATGGCGTTGCTTCTATGGCTGGAAATATTACAGATATTGCAGAATTTTTGGGCAAAAAAAATCTTTCTAAAGGCGTTAAAGTAAATGTTACAGGCGATGAGGCTTCGTTTGAAATTAGCTTGCTTATCAAAAACGGCTATAAAATTCAAGATGTTTGTGAAGAAGTTCAAAAACGTATAAAAATCGCTATTGAAACTATGACAGGTCTTAAAGCAACCACTATAAACGTTAATGTTTCTGGGCTTTCAATGGAAAAAGAAAAATCTAAAAAAGAACTACTTAACAGAGATGAGTAAAATAAGTAGAAGAACCGCCAGAAAACACGCATTTAGCTTGGTTTTTCAACTAGATTTTAACAAGACTTCTGATTATCAAAATTTAGCAGAAATATATTTTGATAACCACATGCTAAATGATGACGAAAAAGCCTTTATTTATGAAGAGTTTAGCGGAACATATCAAAATTTAGACAAAATAGACGAAGTTATAAAAACCCATATACAAGGCTGGAGTATTGATAGGCTTAACAAAGTAGACCTTGCAATACTTAGGCTTGCTGTGTATGAAATTTTATTCGCCGACGATATACCAAACCCTGTTGCCGCAAATGAAGCTGTAGAGCTTGCAAAATTATACTCTGTAGACGATGCTATGGGGTTTGTTAACGGCGTTTTAAAAAATGTTATAGAAAGCCAAAAAAACTCATGAAAAAAAACATACTAACCGTAAGCAATGTAAATTTATATATAAAATCCTTGCTTGAAGAAGATGTCATTTTGTCCGATATTTACATTAAGGGTGAAATTTCTAATTTCAAGCTTCATTCTTCGGGTCATATGTATTTTTCTTTAAAAGATTTGGGTGCATCAATCAATTGCGTTATGTTTAAAGGAAATGCCCAAGAGCTTGCCTTTTTGCCTAAGAATGGCGAAAATGTTATTGCTGTTGGTCGAATAAGCCTTTACGAAAAAACAGGCGTGTACCAACTTTATGTTGATGAAATGGAAAAAACAGGCCTTGGCACTTTCTATGAAAATTTTGAAAAGCTTAAGGCAAAGCTTCTGGCAGAGGGGCTTTTTGACGAAGAAAATAAAAAGCCTATTCCCAAAAATCCTGAATATGTAAGTATTGTCACCTCACCTACTGGTGCAGCGGTTAGAGATATAATAAAGGTTGCAAGAGCAAGAAATCCATATGTTAAGCTTAATATTATCCCTACACTTGTTCAAGGCGATTTAGCACCTACAAGTATATGCGAAGCAATAAAACTGGCTAATTTACACAATAAATCTGACGTTATAATTCTTGCACGTGGCGGTGGAAGCATTGAGGATTTGTGGGCTTTTAATGATGAGAATGTTGCTCGTGCAATTTTTTTATCAAAAATACCTACAATTTCGGCAATTGGTCATGAAACAGATTTTACTATCGCTGATTTTGTTGCAGATTTGCGTGCATCAACGCCATCTAATGCGGCCGAAATTGCTGTTAATGACTATGTAGCTCAAATTAGCCATGTAGCTATGCTATATTCTCAAATCGAACGTAGTATGAACTATAAGTTAAATTTTGAAAAGAATAGACTAAAAAATCTAGCCAATAGGCCAGTTTTAAAACGTCCTCTTGAAAAAGTTTACGAAAATCAAATTCATCTTGAAAATCTTTTGAAACAGCTTGAAAAAAATTCACTTTCAAAGATAAATGATAATAAGAATAAACTGGCGTTTTTAGCAAACGCTCTTAATCTAAATTCTCCACTTAATATCATGTCTAAGGGTTACAATGCTATTTTTTGTGGAGATAATTTAGTTAATAGCACAAAAAATATAAAAGTTGATGATGAAATTAATATAAAATTTGTTGATGGCTCTGTAAACGCTTTAGTTACAGATATTAAAGAAGGTGATTGTATTGGCTAAACCTAAAATTAAATTTGAAGATGCTATTTTAAAACTTGAAGAAATTGTACACAAAATGGAAGACCAAAGCACCTCGCTTGAAGAAACTTTTAAGCTTTACAAAGAAGGGGTTTCACTTTACGAAACCTGTGCAAAAACTATTGCTGCTATAGAAAAGGACGTTACTATTCTTGTTGAAAAATCGAAAGGCATACTCACAGAAGAACCTTTTGATAGCATGGAGGACGAGCATGAATAAATATATAGATTTAATAGAATCTTCACTTGATAATTATTTAGAAATTAAATATCCTGAAAAAATCTACGAAGCAATGAGATATTCAGTTCTAGGCGGCGGCAAAAGAATTAGGGCTATGATTACTTTGCTAACTTCTGAAGCTTTAGGGTGTAATCATAATAATACTTTGCCTTTTGCTTGTGCAATTGAAATGATTCATGCTTATTCTCTAATTCATGACGATTTGCCAGCTATGGATGATGACGATTTAAGGCGAGGAAAACCAACGAATCATAAAATTTTTGGCGAAGCAATGGCAATTTTAGCTGGAGATGCTTTATTAAATAGAGCATTTGAAATAATGAGTAATTTTTGTGTGAAAAACTCCGAACCACAATTTATTAAAGCTATGAACGTGATTTCAAAGGCATCTGGTGCTAATGGCATGATTGGCGGCCAAGTTATGGATATTCTTTCAGAGGGACAAGAAATAAATGCCGAAATACTTGAATATATATACAAAAACAAGACTTCCGCATTATTTAAAGCTTCTTTTTGTTCAGGTGCATATGTTACTAATGCCTCAGCTGAAATAATAGAAAAATTCGAGCTTATGGCTGATTATTTTGGCATATCGTTCCAGATTAAAGATGACTTGTTAGATATTCATAGCACTGAAGAGGTTTTAGGCAAGCCTATAAATAGTGACGAAAAAAATGATAAGGCAACTTATATTAAAATACATGGCTTAGAAAAAGCCGAAAAAGATTATCTTGAATATTCAGAAAAAACTCTGCAAATATTAGAAAGCCTTGATCTTTGCGATACTGAGCTTTATAGATATATCAAAAATGCTTTTGAAAGAACTTACTAACACTAATTCCATCAAACACTGTGGTTTTCAGAGAGATGTTTATTGAGAATTAGTGTAAATCGGAGGAAATTTAATTGTCAACTTTTTTTAGCGAAATTAGTAAAAACACTATTTTCTTATCTGCTGTTACTAGTTGGTTAATAGCTCAAATAATAAAAATCATTATAGAGCTATTTAGGACAAAAAAATTCAAATTGAGTCTTATTCTTTCAAGTGGCGGTATGCCCAGTTCGCACACATCTTTTATTATTGCACTTGCGGTTTCTGTTGGATTTCAAGAAGGGTTTGACTCCGTTTTATTTGCAATAGCTGGTGCTATCAGCCTTGTTGTTATGTACGATGCACAGGGCGTTAGGCGTGCAGCCGGAAAGCAAGCTGCAATTATAAATACAATGCTTGAAAATATTGAAAATACGGGTATAAAAGTTGATAAAAAACTTAAAGAACTTTTAGGGCATAGCCCTATAGAGGTTGTTTTTGGTGCGATTTTAGGTATTATTATTGCATCACTTTTCAGCCGTTAAACTACACGAGGTAAATTATGAAATTACTTGATAAGGTTAATTCACCAAAAGATATAAAGCAAATGAATATATCGAGCTTAAATGTTTTATGTAAAGAAATAAGAGAGTTTTTGGTTAATTCTGTATCAAAAACAGGTGGGCATTTAAGCTCTAATTTAGGTATATGTGAACTTACTGTTGCTTTGCATTATTCTTTAAATTCTCCAGAGGATAAGATTATTTGGGATGTTGGCCATCAGGCTTATGTTCATAAGATTCTTACTGGTCGAAAAAATAATTTTGGCATGCTTAGGCAACTTAATGGATTATCGGGCTTTCCAAGCCCTAAAGAAAGCCCTCACGATAGTATTAAAGTTGGCCATTCTTCTACTAGTATTTCACAAGCCTTTGGCATAGCTGTCGGGAGAGATTTAAGTGGCGATAATTATAACGTTGTTGCTGTTGTTGGTGATGGCTCAATAACTGGTGGGCTTACGTACGAGGCGATGAACAACGCAGGTCAATCTAACACCAATATGATTGTTGTTTTAAATGATAATCAGATGTCTATTTCAGGAAATGTTGGCTCTATTTCGAGGCATTTGAACGATATACGTATAAATCCTAGATATGTTGCCACAAAATCTAACATTAGCAAGATTGTTAGAAGTGTTCCCTTGGTTGGAAAACCATTAAACAAAGCACTAGAAAAAACTAAAAATTCTCTTAAATACTTGCTTGTTCCTGGTGTTATTTTTGAGGAGCTTGGATTTAAATATATTGGTCCAATTAATGGGCATAATTTAGCTGAGCTTATTTCTGTTATAAATCAGGCAAAAAAAATGAATGGTCCTGTGCTTCTTCATGTTTATACAAAAAAAGGTAAAGGCTATATTCATAGCGAGATTTCACCATCTAAATTCCATGGAATTGAACCATTTGACGTTAAGAGTGGAAATATTTCAAAACAAAAACTTGAAGATTCTTACACCGATGTGTTTTCAAATACATTATTAAAAATTGCAGAAAAAAATGATAAACTGGTGGCAATAACAGCCGCAATGCCTGATAGTACAGGGCTTGAAGCTTTCTCTAAAAAATATCCTAAGAAAACGTTTGATGTGGGCATTGCTGAAGGCCATGCTGTAACATTTGCTGCGGGGCTTTCTAAAAGTGGTTATATCCCTGTTTTTGCTGTATACTCTTCGTTTTTACAAAGAAGTTATGACCAAATTATACACGATGTTTGCCTTGAAAATAGGCATGTTATTTTTGCGATAGACCGTGCCGGAATAGTTGGCTCTGATGGCGAAACCCATCAAGGTTTATTTGATTTGTCATTTTTATCACATATCCCTAATATGGTAGTTCTCGCACCAAAAAACAAAATAGAATTTGAAAAAATGTTTGAATTTTGTAGTCATCACGGTGGCCCTATTTCCATAAGATACCCAAGGGGTATGGCATCTACTGTTTTAAATGAACATGTAGAAGATATTTCGCTAGGAAAAAGTGAAACTATTTTTAAAGGTGAAAAAATTGCCTTAGTATCATTTGGGGCAATGATGGATAATGCTTATAAAGTTTATGAAATGCTTAAAAATAGTGGCTATTCCCCTACCCTAATCAATGCTAGATTTTTAGCACCTATAGACTTAGAGATGGTGAAAAGCTTAAGTAAACATGAATATGTATTCAGTTTTGAAGATAACTTAGAAGTTGGAGGATTTGGCTCAGCCTTATTAAGTGCTTCAAATATCAAAAATTTCTACAATTTTGCATTTCCTAAAGAATTTATACCTCATGGAACAAGGGAACAACTTTTTGACATATATGGCCTTAGTACTGAAAAAATGTATAAAAAAATAATTGAAATAATTGAGGTGTAGTATGGAAAATAATGAAAAAATACGCCTTGATGTGCTTGTTTCGCAAAAAGAAAGTATTTCTAGAACTATGGCACAAAGTTTTATAGAGCAAGGGTTCGTTAAAGTTGATGAAAAGATAATTACTTCATCTAGTGCAAAAGTTGATATAAATTCAGAAATAATCACCGAAAAACCAAAAGATTTATTTGTAAGCCGTGCAGGAAATAAGTTAAAGTTTGCAATTGACGAATTTAATATAGATGTTGAAAATAAAATATGCCTTGATGTTGGAGCATCAACAGGCGGTTTTACCGAATGTCTTTTAAAGTATGGTGCAAGCAAAGTTTATGCTGTTGATACAGGCACCGAGCAACTCCATGAAAGCCTAAGACAACACCTTAAAGTTATGTCAATGGAAAAAACAAATATCAACGATGTTAATAATCTGCCTGATAAACCTGAAATACTTGTGATTGATGTTTCGTTTGTGTCGCTTAAGAAAGTCTTTTTGTCGGCATTAAATCTTGTTCATAAAAATGCTGAAATTATATGCCTTATAAAACCACAGTTTGAAGCAGGGCGTGAAAATTTAACTAAAAAAGGTATTGTTAAAGATAAAAAAATTCATAATAAAATTTTAAATGATTTTCGAAATTATTTTTCTAGTAATGGTCTTAATGTTGTAAACCTAATAGAATCGCCATTAAAAGGTGGTAACGGTAACACAGAGTTTCTTATTTACCTTAAAAGGAAGTTAGATTGATGAAAAAAATTGGAATATTTGTGAACGAAGAAAAAGATATAAACTCAAACTACACAAAAGAGGTTTATTCTTGGGCCGAAAAAAACGGTTTTATTCCCGTTGTTATAAACACCACTTTTATAAATGAATCATGTTCGTACTACAAGTATATAGTGGTTTTAGGTGGTGATGGAACAATGCTAAGTGCTGCCCGTAATTTCGCTAAATATAATGTTCCTCTTATTGGAATTAATCTTGGAACTCTCGGTTACCTTACCGCAGCTGATAAAAAAGAAGGACTTTTGGCTCTTGAAAAGATTGCAAAAAATGATTATAAAATCGAAAAAAGAATGATGTTAGAGGTTACTATAGACGGTAAAAAAAGCGATCATATTGCACTGAACGACATTTGTGTTTTAAGAAACTCTATCTCAAAAATTATATCATTAAAGATATGGGCTAATGATGAATATATAGATAAATACAGAGCAGATGGCATTATAGTTTCGACTCCAACGGGTTCTACTGCTTATAATCTTTCAGCAGGAGGTCCAATACTTAAACCAGATATTGAACTTATTACAATTACCCCTATTTGCTCGCATAAAATTTATTCACGCCCATCTGTAATAAGTGCACAAGATGAAGTTAATATCGTGATAGACGATTCTATTGATAATGATGCTGTTCTTGTGCTAGATGGCCAAGTTAGGATTCCGTTAAAGCCAAAAAGCAAAATAGCTATCAAAAAGTCAGAATACTATACAAGTATCATAAAAACCAATAATTTAGGCTTTTATGATATAATACGTTTAAAGTTTAATCAATAGAAGGAGATTTATATGGTACGCCGTAAATTACTTATTGTGTTAAGCATATTTAATGCAACAGTGAACACATTGTACTTAGTCAGGTTTTTTGGAGTGCTTCCGCCAGAAGAAATCGTTCATGGATATGTACCATGGTTTATGTCGTTCGCATTACCCAACTCTGTTTTTGCCTTATTATCATGGCTTCTAGTGTATTCATTGTTAAAAAAATCTTACACATTAGCAATTTTAGTGGGCTTGCTAAATGCAGGAGGCTTAATTTTTCATGCACTAATCGGTTTAATGTTCGGATTTTATTCGGGTCTTTTTGAAATTATGACATTTAACGTAGTATTTGAAATCGTAGTCTATGTGTATGGCTTATCACTTGCCACATTTTATATTGCACAATTTCGAAAAATTATTATAAAAAATATAAGCTAGCAAACAAATGAACACCACCATTGTATAAATATTTTACATTTTGTGAAAAATACTTATATAACGGAGGTGTTTTTTATGATTATGAAAAATAATATAAATTCGTGCAAAAAATTTCAAGCACTAGAGCAAGGCAAAAGCCTTCTGCACAACCAAACAATAGATAATCCGCTTTGCTTAAGTTGCCAGAGCTATAATACAAGAAACTGCTCGCAAAATCCTAATCAAAGTACGTTAGTTTCTTCTGCTACTTGAAAACATCTTTTTGTTAAAAACTTTATATGGAAACACAAAAATCGCCATAATACCAAGAGCTATAGAGCCTGCTATCCTAAGTGTTTCAATACCCATTAAAACAGCGGCACCAACCTCTTCTGAAATCATATTATAAACCGTGTAATAAATTAAAAAACCTGGCACAAGAGGAATAATTCCTGATATTAAATACACGCTTATAGGCTGCTTCCTCACAAAACTTAGCCTGCGACTTAATGCAGTTACTGCCATAGTTGAAATAAAAATGGTTATCGCTTCCGAGTCTAAATAAAGGCTCGAAATTTCGTAGGCTAGCCAGCCAAAAAATCCAGCCAACCCACAAAACAACAATTCTTTTTTAGGTGCATTAAACATAAGTGCAAAAAAAGTTGTTGCTACATAAACGGCACCAAGCCTTATAAGTAAAGGCATATCAATAAAAAACATCTGCAATTCCCCCCTATCCTACAAAGAACCAAAATCCAAGCGAAGCTCCAACCCCAGTAGCAATACAAATCGCAACTAGCACCGAATCAAGCAATCTGCTTGTACCCGAAAGGTAATCTCCTGCAAAAACATCACGAACAGCATTTGTAAAACTAACTCCAGGTATAAGTGGCATAATAGAACCAATTATCGCAACATCCACATTAGCACCAAAACCAAGCCTATAAAGCATTAGTACGACGCTTGAAGAAATGCCGCCACCTATAATATTTACAACAAAATCTGAAATATTAAACCGCCCTGCCAAAATAATAAACCCAAAAAGCGTTAAACTTGCCAAAAATGCAACAGCGGCATCTATATGGTTACCTCCAAAAATATGTGAAAACGCTGCACATGCAATAGCTGTTGCAACCATCTTATGAATATTTTTGTAAGGCTTAAGGGCCCTTATTCTTTCAACTTCCTTAATTGCTTCTTCTAAATCTATTTTTTTCTCTGCTAATTTCCTGCTCATCTCATTTATGAGCGATATTTTCTCAAGATTTATGCCTCTTTTTGCAATTCTTTTTGTTGCAGAAAAAATCTTGCCATCTTGGTCTATAACTGTACAAAACATACCTGTACTTGTAACAAATGGCTCTATTTCTACAAACCCATAATTTTTGAGTATCCTTGTCATCGTATCTTCTACACGGTTTGTTTCTGCACCATTTTGAAGCATTACTAAAGATGCGTCCATCGCAAATTTTAATATTTTCTCTTTATCCATATCAGCACCTATATAACTTTATTTTTTATTATCTCAATAATTTTATTGCTAATTCCACAAGAACGAAGATACTCTTCTACCCCACCAAATTTTATAACAGCATCATAAAATTTTTCTATATATTCAGGTCTTGCATGCATAATATGTTGCCATTTTGAAATTTCGCCTTTAATTAGCTCTTCATCTTCAAGATACTTAAACTTGTTTGAATAATATTCTTCCGCAATTTTTTTATTGTATGTAGAAGAAATTTCGTAATCTACCAAAATATCAACTTTATCAATTCCTGCAAGCATTAAAAGTAATGTGGCAACTACACCTGTTCTATCTTTTCCTGCAACACAGTTAAAAAGAATAATGCCTTCTGCATTTTCTGCCATAAAAGCAAACACTTCTGCAAAATTATGTCTTTCTTCAAACATTGCAATATATAGCTCACCAAGTGTAATATTTTCGCTAATTTGTGGATGTTTTTCACATAAAAGCGGAATATTTTTATAGCTTACTCCAACATAGTCTGCAAAAGAGCTTGGATCTCTAGCTATTTCATAATCACTTCTTAAATCGATCACGGTTTTAAGTCCATAGCTTATAAGATAGTCACAATGCTCTTCAGTTAAATCGGCCATCGTGCTGCTTCTTAAAAACTCTTTGTATTTTGTAACTTTTTTGTCTTCTCGCTGATAACCACCAAGCTCACGCATATTTGTAACAGTTGCTCCCTTTAGGTTAAATCTTTTTGGAAAGTTTTCCATTTTTCGTCCTCCAATCATTCTAATATTAATTATATATTACTTTTTAAATTTTTTAAAGGTTTTTGTAGAAATTTATAAAAAAATATGTTATAATGGATTTTATCGATATATTAGCGGGATGAGAGCAATATTTCTGAAATTACGTAAATCAAGAAAACTCATTGTTTTCTTTGGAGGAAATTATGAAAAAGTTTTTAGCAATTTTAGTATCACTAGTTTTATGTTTTAGTTTACTTGGTTTTTCTAACATTTATGCAGAAGAAAGCAATTCACAATATATAAGAGTTGGCCTTTTACAAAGATTTCATCAGCAAGAATCTATTAATATAGCTAATACAAGTATTGTTGTAGGATTTGATTTAGATGGTGAAATAACTGCCTTAGCCACTAGAACAAACGAGAATGGCTTTGTTGTTAGAATTTTAAATTCTCAAATAGTAATTAAAGCTAATGGCACTCCACTTTTTGCATTTGATGAAAATATAATCCCTATAATTTGGGATACAAATGGAGCACCTGTAAGTCTCTCATCGCGAAGTTACCGAGGAATGATTGAGTTTAGCCAAAGAAATAATCGAATTAATGCAATAAATATAGTTGATATGGAGGAGTATCTTTACTCTGTTGTATCTTCCGAAATGCCATCTAATTGGCACATGGAAGCTTTAAAAGCACAAGCTGTTGCTGCTCGTAGTTATACATATACTAGAATTAAAATGAATATTGAAGCTGGGCTTAATTTTGACCTTTGTGATACAACCATGTCTCAAGTTTATAATGGTTTTGAGCAAGAAACCGAAAACTCTAGATATGCTGTGAACTCAACAAGAGGTCTAATGATTTACTTTAACAACGAAGTTATTAACGCTACATATTTCTCCTCTAGCGGTGGAGTAACTGAAAATGCCGAAAATGTTTGGCAAGAAGCTCGCCCATATTTTAGAAGTGTTATAGATACGTTTGAAACAGAAGGTAGAGTTTGGCAACGCACCATAACATTTTCAGAAATACAATCTATTTTAAATGCAAGAAATATAAATATTGGTACAGTTCAATCTCTTTCAATTAACAGAAATTCAACAAATCGTGTTGGTTTGCTTATAATAGAAGGTTCAAATGGCAATCATATACTAAGGCAAGAAAATATAAGAACGTTTTTTGCAGGTACTCAAGGTGGTTCCTTGATGAGTCGTAACTTCACAATTACTAATCTTAATGGAAGCAGTGTTACCTTTTCTGGAAGAGGCTTTGGCCATGGCGTTGGAATGAGCCAATTTGGTGCAAAAGGTATGGCAGAGGCAGGCTTTACTTTCGATCAAATACTTATACATTATTACACTGGAACAACAATAAGATAAGAGGTTTTTTATGAATACAAGCGACTTTTACTACGATTTACCTGAAAAACTTATAGCACAGAGCCCACTTAAAGATCGTACAGCATCAAGACTTTTAATTCTTGATAGAAACACGGGAAAAACTACACATACCCACTTTAAATCTATTATAGACTACTTAAATGAAGGTGACTGCCTTGTTATAAACGAAACAAAGGTTATTCCTGCTCGTATTTTTGGATGTAAAAAAAGCACAAATTCACAAGTTGAGTTACTTCTCTTAAAACGACTTGAAGATGACAAATGGGAAACTTTAGTTTCTCCCGGAAAAAGAGCCAGAATTGGTGATGAAATAGAGTTTGGCGATGGGCTTTTAAGTTGTATTGTAAAAGATATTGTAGATGACGGCAATAGAATTGTCGAGTTTAGCTACAATGGTATTTTTGAAGAGATTTTAGACAAATTAGGAGAAATGCCTCTCCCTCCATATATTACTGAAAAACTAGAAGAAAAAGACCGATACCAAACAGTTTATGCTAAAAATGAAGGCTCTGCAGCGGCTCCTACAGCTGGGCTTCATTTTACAAACGAACTTTTAGAAGAGATCGAAAAAAAAGGCATTAAAATTGCAAGAATTACACTTCACGTTGGGCTTGGAACATTTAGGCCTGTTAAAGTTGATAATGTTAAAGAGCATAAAATGCATTCAGAATTTTATTCAGTTGAAAGAGAACAGGCTGATATTATAAACACAGCAAAAAAATCTGGCAAAAAAGTTATTGCAGTTGGCACTACGTCTGTTAGAACACTTGAAGCTTGTACCGTAAACGGCGAACTGCAAGCTGGTGAAGGTGATACTGAAATTTTTATCTACCCAGGCTATGATTTTAAAATGATTGATGGGCTTATTACAAACTTTCATCTGCCCGAATCAACGCTTATAATGCTTGTTTCTGCTCTTTCAAACCGTGAACATATACTTAACGCCTACAATGAGGCGGTTTCTATGGAGTATAGATTCTTCAGCTTTGGCGATGCCATGTTTATAACAAATTTAGGTGATACTAATTAATGGATTTATTTGAATATCAAAAGAACAAAAAAATGAAAAAAGAAGCTCCCCTTGCCGCCCGTATGCGTCCAAAAAAATTAGAAGATTTTATTGGGCAAGAGCATATTGTTGGAAAAGGGACTTTGCTTTATCGTGCAATTCTCGCTGATAAACTTACAAGCATTATTCTTTATGGTCCCCCTGGAACTGGCAAAACAACTATTGCAAAAATAATTGCAAATACTACCAAAAGCAACTTTATTCAGATAAATGCCACAACCTCGGGTATTAAAGATATAAAATCCTCTATAGACGAGGCAAAAAATGCACTTAACTTAAACGGTAAGCGAACAATATTTTTTGTAGATGAAATTCATAGATTTAATAAAACTCAGCAAGATTCACTTCTTCCATATGTTGAAGACGGCACAGTAATCTTAATAGGTGCAACTACCGAAAATCCTTATTTCGAAGTTAATAAGGCTTTAATTTCGCGTTCAATAATTTTTAAGCTTGATTCACTTACACAAGAAAATATTAAAACACTTATTTTGCGTACGATTGAAGACGAAAATGGACTTGCTATGTATAATATAAGTATTGATGACGATGCCCTTACCTTTTTATCCGACATGGCTTCAGGCGATGCACGAACTGCACTAAATGCAATCGAGCTTGCCGCACTTACCACCGAATCTGATGAAAACAGTAAAATACATATAAATTTAGCCATTGCTGAACAATGTATACAGAGAAGAGCAATTAATTACGATAAAAATGGCGATAACCATTATGACACTATTTCCGCATTTATTAAAAGTATGCGTGGGTCTGACCCTGATGCAGCTATTTATTATCTTGCACGCATGATTTATGCTGGTGAAGACCCTAAATTTATTGCAAGGAGAATTGTTATTTTCGCATCAGAAGATATTACAAATGCCGACCCACATGCTCTTTTAGTGGCAATCGCAACGATGCAAGCGGTTGATTTCATAGGTATGCCAGAATGTATCATGCACCTATCGCAAGCCACAATTTATATGGCTTGTGCACCTAAGAGCAACTCTTCTATATCTGCGTATTCAAAAGCTATGCGTGATGTTGAAACGATTCAAATTAAAACAATTCCTAACCATATAAAAGATGCTCATTATAAAAATGCAAAAGATTTGGGGCATGGAACAGAATATAAGTATGCTCATAGTTTTCCTGGAAATTATGTTAAAGATGAGCAATACTTGCCTGATGAATTAATCGGCAAAACATACTACACGCCAACCGATAATGGCATTGAAAAGAAAATAAAAGAAACTCTAGAAAAACTTAGGAGTTGAGTTTATCAAAACAAAAATTTTATTAGTAGGAATTAATGCTAAATTTATACATTCTTCGCTTGCTATTAGAAGTTTGTATACTTATTGTAAAGATTTTAAAGATAATCTTGCTCTTAAAGAATTTACAATAAACAACCATGAAAACTACATTTTAAGGAGTATTTTCAAAGAGCAGGCAGATGTTGTGTGCTTTTCTTGCTATATTTGGAATATTGAGATTGTAAAAAGATTAATTAGAAATATAAAGAAAGTTATGCCTAACACCAAAATAGTTTTTGGGGGACCAGAAGTTTCTTATAACCCTGAGAGCGAAAACTTTTTTGGTGCAGATGCTATTGTCTTAGGTGAAGGCGAAAAAAGTTTTTATAATCTCGTTTTAGATATTTTGAACGGAAAAGAATTAAATAAAATTTACAAATCTGAAAAAATTTCTCTCGACGATATATCTTTTTGCTATACCGATTGTATTGAAGATTACGAAAACAAAATTATATATTACGAGTCATCTCGAGGATGCCCATTTAATTGTCAATATTGCCTTTCTTCTATTGACGGCGAGGTTAGATTTTTATCCGAAAAACGTGTTAAATCTGACTTGGATTTTTTTATCAAAAACAAAGTCACGCAAGTTAAATTTATTGATAGAACATTTAATTGCAATGAGCAACACGCTTTGTTTATTTGGAACCATATCATAGAAAATGATAACGGCGTTACAAATTTTCATTTTGAAATTTCTGCCGATTTGTTAACTGACAAAATGCTTGAGACCTTGAAAAAAGCAAGAACAGGGCTTATTCAATTTGAAATTGGAGTCCAATCTACAAACATTAATACTCTATTAGAAATACAACGCAAAACTAACCTAAATAAGCTATTTGAAAAAGTTAAGCTCATCAAACAACTTGGCAATATCCATATACACCTTGACTTAATTGCAGGCTTGCCACTTGAGGGATTTGCTTCTTTTAGAAATTCTTTTAACGATGTTTTTTCTTTGCACCCTGATATGTTACAGTTGGGATTTTTAAAGCTTTTACGAGGCTCTGGGCTTAGGCAAAATGCAGAAAAGTTTGGAATTGTTTATAACGATTATGCTCCATATGAAATTCTTTACACAGGTGATTTAAGCTTTGCTGATATACTCACTTTAAAATCTATAGAAAACATGGTTGATATTTACTATAATAGCAATAATTTTGTAAATACTTTAGAGTATGGGCTTAAAAATTTTGAAACCCCATTCGATTTTTTTCACGCACTTTCAGAATTTTGGGAAGATAATAATTATGATTCTGTAAGCCATAGAAAAATAAAGTTATATGAAATATTATTTAATTTCCTTGAAAAAATAGACGAAAATGTAGATTTTCTGAAAGATTTAATCAAGTTTGACATGTTTTTAGGTGAAAATATAAAAAACTTGCCCGCATTTGTTACAAAAACTGATTACAGTAAAATCAAATGCGAGCTTGGCGATAGCATTTATAAAGATATTATAAAAACAAAAAAGTTGCTCCATATAGAAAAATTTAACTATGCTGTCCCTGATTGTATCAAAAAAGATACTTATATCCTGTTTGACTATGGCGAAAAGCCTAATACATATACCTATTTATATCCTCTTTGGTAATATTTGGGTGAAGAGCTATATTTATAGCATTCGCTATTATATTCGAAAGCCTGTCGATAGTTGCATCAACCTCTTTAGGGGTTACAAACATATTGCCATCACAAGGAGCCAAAATATTTGATATAAGCCCATGCTTTTCTTCAGATGAAAGGCTATTAAGCATTTCATAAAAATAAGAACTCTCACTACACTCTTGTATCATTTCATCTAATATTTTATCTAGGCTGTCGTTTATAAGAGTTGCTGCATCTACAACAGTTGGCACACCTATAGCTAAAACTTTAACACCCAAGGTTTCAATATCCAATTTTTTTCTGTTGTTGCCCAGCCCAGCTCCCGGTGAAATTCCTGTATCTGATAATTGAATTGTTGAGTTTATTCTCGAAACACTCCTTGCTGCAAGTGCATCAATAGCAATTACTAAATCAGGCTTTATCCTATCAACAACGCCTTTCACGGTTTCTTTAGTTTCTATTCCTGTCATTCCCATAACACCTGGTGACAATGCACTTACAGAGCGAACGCCATCACCAAGACTTTCTGGCAGAACTTCTTTTATATGCCTCGTAACAAGTATTTTTGAAACAACCTTCGGCCCAAGAGAATCTGGTGTTACACTTCTATTTCCTAGACCAATAATTAATACACTGCTTTTTTCTGAAAGCTTATGAAGCTTTCCAATTTCATCCGCTAATAGCTTAATTATTTTTTCATGAGCATCTATATCATTAACTTTAAGTTCATCAGATTCTAGTGTTACATAGCTTCCAATTGGTTTACCCATAGACTTTTCGCCTTTTTCATTAAGTATCTCAATGAAGCTTATTTTAACGGAATATTCATCATCTTCAAAAATATTAAAATCTATTCCGTCTATTTCATCTTCCTGCGAATCCTGCAAGTACAAATCTCTGGTTTCTGTAGCTAAATCTGTATATATATTTTTATTTTTCATGGCTCCTCCTAAATAGTATTATTTTATCACATCTTTTTTTTTATATGCAAAAAAGATTGATTTACTGGAAATCAACCTTTAATAAAAATGATTTATTAAGATGTAGAATAACCTATTCCTTATAGCACACTATCACCAATCAACTTCTACTCTAATAACATCACCTGTTCGCATGTTTATATAGACTTCATGGACAACTCCAATATGAAACACCTCAACATACCACGCTCTTTGAAGCCTTTCAAAATCTCTCTCAGCTCGACTGGCTGTTCCGCCGCCAACATGAGAAATGGCTATTTCTTGAGCCTCTTGGCGTGATATATTTGCAGGCCAAAACATAAATATGCCTATAGCTATTAAAATCAACACAACAGGAATAATTATAAATTTTTTTCTACCCTTTTTTTCTTGCATTTTCTAGCAACTCCTTTTTACTATTTTGCCTAAAGTTTTATACAGGTATGTGGTAATACGGCAACCTCATAGTTTCTTTAAATCCAAGCCTCTTAGCTAGATTTGTTGAAGCCACATTTTCTAAACGGCAAGACCACATAGGTTCTAAATTATTTTCAATACAGTATTTAATAAGCCTAGAACACACAATTTGAGCCAATCCTCTACCTCTGTACTTTTCATCCGTTTCAATACCAATTTCTAATATATTATCATGCCGATACGATGCAAATGCAGTGGAAGCTGGTTCACCATCAATCACAATTATAAAACTAGTAGAAGTTTTCAAAAATTGATGCTCATCACACCAAAACTCACTAGGGCTAACAGTACCCTTAATACTTGAAAACATCTCGGCTGTAGTAGGAATAATAGTATACTCATCAAAATATAAATCTGCATTATTTTTATAAAACTCATTTTTATCAAAAGAAAAATTAAGACGGCTATAGCGATTTGCTTTACCTACACTAACTACCTTTTCAATCAAAGGATACCACTCGCAAGGATATGCCTGCAACCACTCATCTTTTATTCTTAATTCATTCTTTTGGGTAAAATAGTTGAAAAGACTATTATTAAATTGCTCATTATTTGGATTGCCAAAAAGCAGAGATAAGCCGCATTTAGATATAGCGTAAAATGACTTTGGACAATGGAGATAATCAACATAAATTTTGCCTTCAACATGGCCCGCAATAACCGAACGTATAAATAGAGTATTAAAATTTATTTCTTCTAACAGCCTTAAAAGCAACTCATATTGATTTTCATTTAATTGTATCATATTGAAGAATTCCTCCTATTTGCTATTTTGCTCGATAGTATGAATTCTTTCAATAAATTCTCTATTAGATTTTGTTCTAACAAGCATTTCTGTAATATTCTCGGTCATATCCTGCCCTGATTGCTTGCTCATAGTTTTTCTTATGGTGTAAACTGCTTCTAGCTCCTTATTGGTAAGTAAATTTTCTTCTCGCCTAGTGCCCGATTTCATTATATCAATAGCTGGGAAAATCCTCTTTTCAGAAAGCCTACGGTCTAAAACAAGCTCCATATTTCCTGTGCCTTTAAATTCTTCAAAGATAACATCATCCATTTTAGAACCTGTGTCAACCAAAGCCGTTGCAAGTATTGTTAAAGAGCCTCCATTTTCAATATTTCGGGCAGCCCCAAAAAATTTTTTTGGCATATGAAGAGCCGCAGGGTCAAGCCCGCCAGAAAGCGTTCTACCACTTGGTGGAATTGTAAGATTATATGCCCTTGAAAGCCTTGTGATGCTATCCATCAAAATAATTAAATCTTTCCCCTGTTCTACTAATCGCTTAGCACGCTCTAAAACCATTTCAGTAACTTTTTTATGATGTTCTGGAAGCTCATCAAAAGTAGAATAAATAACATCTACATTTTTACCTTGTATAGAACGTTGCATATCTGTAACCTCTTCAGGCCTTTCATCTATCAATAAAACAATCATGTGCATATCTGGTTGATTTTTTAAAATGGAATTTGCAATTTTTTTAAGTAGGACTGTTTTTCCTGCCTTTGGAGGTGCAACTATCATGCCACGTTGTCCTTTTCCAATAGGTGCAACAAGGTCGATAATTCTTGTAGATAAATCTAAATGGTGTGTTTCAAGCCTTACTCTATCTTCCGGATAAATAGGCGTTAAAGTTTCAAAGTATGGGCGCCTAGCCATAGTGTTAGGATTATCGCCATTTATGGCCTTAACAAATAAAAGTGCTGGAAATTTTTCAACCTCTTTCGCTATTCTTAGATTGCCTTTAACAAAATCACCAGTTCTTAAGTTAAACCTCCTTATCTGTGGAGGAGAAACATACACATCTTTCGGGCTTGGCAAAAAATTTTCAACACGCAAAAACCCAAAACCGTCTGGCATAATTTCTAAAATACCTTCTGCCTCTATACCACTATCAAGAGCTGCTATTTCGCCACTTAATCGAAAATCATCGCCCACTTTTGAAGACCTTTGCGAGTTTTGCTGATAAGGTTGTTCTTGCCTTATGCGTGGTTTTGGTTCTTCTTTAATTATCTCTTGCTTTACTTTAGGCTCTTCTACAATTGTTGTACCCAGCAAAAGCTCACCTATTTTTTCAATAAGCGAGCCTTTGCTATACGTTGTTGGACTTTTAACACCTAATTCTTTTGCTTTTTTTCGCAAATCAAGTAAACTCATTTTTTCAAAATCCATAAAAAACCTCCTTTAATCTCTTGGTGGAATAATAAGTACCTGATCAATTGTTAAATTATCACTTGTTAAGTTGTTAGCTTCACGTATTATCTGAGCACCTGCATTTGCAGCACCAAAAAATCTATATCCTAAGCCATTTAATGTATCTCCACTTACAACTGTGTGAGTCGTACCTACAGTTTGAATAACATCTGTGCCAGTTTCATCTTCTGTGCCATCTTCAGGAATATTTGTGGTATTTACCTGTTGTAATTGGAGCGTTAGCGTGTTTACCTCATCTGTAAGCTCTGAAATTCTGGCTGTAAACCTGTCTATATCTTCTTCTTGCGAATTTAGTATACCACGAAGTGTTATATTAGCATCTTCAAATTCACTAAGTTCACTAACTTGGCTTGATAAACGACGTGTTTGAACCGCTAAAACTACAACCAGAGCAAGCATCACCACTAAAGCCCCACTCATAATCTTGAAAATAGGCAACTTCAAAAGTTCCACTTTAGCATCTATGTTATTTAGAGATTCGTTTGTACGTTTATTTGCTACACCTTGCACTTGATTATTTGGGCTTGGACGCCTATTTGGGCTTTGACCTTGCTTTGCTTTTTGAATTTTAGGTTCTAAATCCTCAAGTGGGCGAGTGCTATACCTTTTTTCAGCATTATTTAACTCTTCTCTTTCACGCTCTACGCGTTTTCTATTAGATTGCGGCCTAGCTTCTGAAAGGCGCTGCTTTTCTGTTGACTGTTGCCTAGAATCTGAGCCACGTTGCTGCTTTTCAGGAATTACTTTTTTAAACTCTCGCTCACTTTTTGTTTCGTCTAAAAATTGTCTTCTATAGTTTTCTCTTTCTTCACGAAAGGCATTTCTACGCTCTTCACGTGCCTCAGAAAACTCCTCACGACTAACAGGAGGAACCTGCCTTTCCTCATTATTGCGAGATGACCCACGAGAAGAAAGTGGACGCTTAGGTTCTTCGTAGTGTTCCTCTGCAAAATTATTATTTTGCCTAATTTCACGCCTAGCACGCTCTTCTAAATCTGCACCACGACTAAAGCCGCGAACAAATCCGCCACCTTCATCGTTTTCTGCCCTTTCTTCGTCATAGAAGTGGTTGTTTATAGTTTTTTTCACCCCTGCCTTCTCTTCATCATAAAAATGATTATTTATAGGTCTCTTGGGCTCAAAGCCTCTTGGTTTTTCATTTATATATGTTTTCTCAATGTCTTCCTCAAGCGAAATATCTTCCTCATCATCTATCTCTTCAAGAAGTTTACCAACGGCTTTACGGCTTATCTCATCGTTATAAAAATCTAAGCTACCACTAGTAAACTCTCTGCTATTTTCTTTATCGCTTGTATTTTTGTCAAAATCTTCTCTCATTTGCCTTCCTCCCTGCGAAACTATAAAATTTAATTCATACTCCTTCAACACATACTTTTTATGATATGAAAATATGTGTTGAAGGACAGTTTTTGTCTTAAATCACTATAAATTACACAATCGCAATAGCCTCGATTTCAATAATTGTATCTTTAGGAAGCCTTGCAGCCTCAATACAACTTCTTGCAGGTGCATTTTCTTTGAAAAATTCTGAATAAACTTCATTAACATCATTAAAATTATTAAGATCTTTAATAAAAATTGTAGTTTTAACTATGTTCTCTAAAGAAGAGCCAGCCTCTTCTAAAATAGCGATAGCATTTTCTAGACATTGTCTTGTTGCTTTTTTAATACAGTCTGTATAATGCTCGCCTGTTTCAGGATTTATAGGAAGTTGACCTGACGTAAATACCATGTTTCCTACCTTAACCGCTTGAGAATATGGACCAATTGCACCAGGTGCCTTTGTTGTTGCTATAATTTCCTTTTTCATTTAAAATTCCTCCAATATATTTAATATTTCTTTAATTATCTCTTCTGATATATCTTTCTTATAATTTTTCAGAAGGTAAAAATATGAGCTTTGTAAAAACTGTTTTTTATTGTTCACCAGATACATCTGGTTTGGAAGCTTAAGCCCTTTATCATATTCAGATACCTTAAACTTATTAAGCCAACTAATAAGCTCCTTACCTGTAAACAACTCTCTATCTATAATATCAATGAAAGTAGCTAACATTCGTTCATCCTCACGATAATTATAAAGAGCATCTTGGTTTTTAATCATAGGTTCTAAAGCATCTAAAATTTCAATCAAATCGTCCTTTATTAAAAATTCGTTTCCTACTAAAAATTTTAGTGCATCAGCAGCGTGTGCTACTGCATGTGCCCAGCCTTTTCCTTCTACAATTCCTCTAAAATCACGCTCTTTTTTAACGTAATACAGGACTTTATCTTTAACATGCAAAACTTCAACCTTAGTAAGAAAGTTTTTAACATCTCTATTAAACCGAAAAACAGCTGGAATCATTAGCATAGAAAATGCACGAGTAAAGATGGAATCGGTATCAGTTTCACCTATATTATAAAACAAATGATTGTCATCAAGGCTTGTATTTAATATGGTTCTTAGTTGCTCTACTGAAAAAGCTTCTTTTTCTGCAAGCTTGCAAAATGATGTGTATATCAAATTATCTCTAAGCCCTGCATCTGTATCACCAATATGCTCAAGCATTGCTAATATAAGTCTGTCTAAATCTATATTTTCACAAACTTTATAATCTGCCTCTTTAATTTGTTTTAAAATTTGTTTAAGTTCATCTCTTGTCAATCAAAGTCCCTCCGAACTATGTATCCTATATATTTTAACATATTGCACATAAATTGTCTACACATAATTTTTTTTGGTAGTTCTTAATTCAAATTCGATTAATTTGTCTAAAAAGCCTGAAAAACCGCCCTCAGTATATTTCGTAGCCTTCGGAATAAGGCTTTTACCCGTTAAGCCCGGCAAAGTATTAACTTCTATAACTGTTATTTGCTCCTCACAAACCACCATATCAACCATCGCATAGCCTTTACAATCTAGTGCCAAAAATGCCTTTTTTGCAATTTCTTGTATCATGGTTTTTAAAAAATCGGGCAAATTAGAAAACTCCGCATTTCTGTCTTCTGTAAAATATTTTTCGTTATAATCAGAAAACATATCAGGTGAACGTATTTCAATAACAGGCAAAACGCTTAAGCCGTTTTCGCCCTCAACCATGCTACAAATAACTTCTTGGCCATATATGTATTTTTCTATAAGCACAAAATCATTCATACCAAGCACAGCCTCTACCGATTTCGTTAGATTTAAAAAATCATAAGCCATGCTAATTCCAATAGATGAACCACCAGAATTAGGCTTTACAATAAGTGGAAAACCCATCTCGTTTTTAATAAACTCTTCGTTTAAAAAAAGCTCATCAATATTTTTAATTAAAATATCCAAAGCAACAGGAATATTGAATGATTTCATAATAATTTTGCTTATATGCTTATTTAAACAAATAGCCGAACTCATAACTCTGCTACCGATATATGGGATTCTCATACAGTCAAGCAGCCCTTGAACAGCACCATTTTCACCCATTCCACCATGAAGGGCACTTAAAACCATATCTGGCGGATTATCTAAAAGTTTTTTTATCCAGTCCGTACTACCATCCTTGGGTATGTCTATATCATAAATGTCATACTTGCTTTTATTCAAATTCTTAATTATTTCGTTTGCAGAAATAAGCGAAACTTCTCTTTCTGTAGAACTTCCGCCCATTAGAACACATACTTTAAGCATTATGTTGCCCTCCTTAATACGTATCAATTAATCAACCACAAATGTACATCTTGATACACATTATTAATAACAGGCGATTTAACACCCCTAACCTTGTTATCAGTAACAAGCGATTGCCTTCTAAATGCAATGCTAATACAAACAATTTCACTTGCAATATATCGTTGAACATTTGATACTGCACGTACAAAGCTCTCCTCATTTGCAGCTATGTTAATGCTGTGCAAATAGCTATCAAGTGCCTGTGAACGATAATTAAAAAAATTATTGCCTATGCCAATTTGAGATGACGAAAACATAGAAGTAAAATCAGGCATTAAAGAAAAATTAAAGCTACCCACAAATATGTCAAACTCAGAATTTCTAAGCCTTTCAACATATTCTTCAAAAGGCAAAATAATTACTTGCGACCTAACCCCTATTTCGTAAAGGCTTTCACTTAACAAGTTCGCTATTTGTACTCTCTCTACGCTTTCTTCGTTTGCCAAAATTCTAAAATCAAGCTCTAAAAAAATTCCGCTCGCTTCGCGTCCCATATAGCCTGAAATCGTATCGTCTGTAAAACCTGATTGCAAAAATAAGTTTCTTGCAAGCTCTGTATTATGTTCACGCACTGCCAAGCTTTCTTCAAAAAGCCACGAATTTGAATTAATTACAGAAAATGCTCTCAAAGCCGAGCCAAGATATACATTGTTAAGGATTTGCTCTATATTTACAAGATGAGCAATGGCCTCTCTAATTCTAATATCTTGAAAAACAATATTATCAAAATCAAACCCTATAAAATCATATAGGTTTGTAGAAAAGTCGTTTATAATTGTTTGCCTCGTTCCCGAATATTGAGAAAAATTCAAAATATCTGTCGTTATAACATCAATTATTCCTTGCTCAAAGGCATGTAGCTTTGTTTCATAATCATCAATTATCAGAACCCGTACTGCTTCAATATTTGCACGACCTTTAAAATGCAAATCATTTCTAACCAAATTTAATTCTCTAACCAATGTGTAATTTTCAAACTTATATGCACCTGTTCCTAAAGGGGCCATATTTGCTTCTGAATTCGGTAAAGTTTCGCCCCTATAGTGATGCTCCGAAATTATTGGAAATAAAAACATATAAGCCTGTCCGCCTGTTGGGCGAAAAAGCTCTACTACAAGTGTAAACTCGTTTATTATACTAACACTTCTAATTGTACTAACTGTGTCTTTATATATACTTCTATCAGGTGCATAATTTTTTATGAAATTTATAGAAAAAGCTAAGTCACTTGCTGTTAGTTGTGTTCCATCTGAAAAATAAACGTCTTGCCTAAGATTTACTGTAACCAAAAGCCCATCTTCACTAAATTCAAAACTTTCTGCCAAATTTGGCAAAACTCTTTGGCTAGAATCTACAACAGCAACATGCTCAAACATAAGATTTAATATTTTTTCAACTGTTTTATCTTCATTAAGCAAAGGATTTAAGGTTAAAGGGTTTCTCATAGCTAATGTTAATAAATTTTCATGCAAATTTATATTAGTAAATTCTAGGCTTTCATCTTCTTCGTCAATAAAACGCTGTTCATCTAAATCACTAACAGCTGGCAAACCTTCAGTCGCACACCCAGAAAGTATAAAAATTGATGCTAAAATAGCCAATATTCTTTTCATTAATTTCTCCTTAGTCTAAGCCTTATCCTGTAAATTCTGTAAAACATGTTAATCCGCCCTATATACTCTCTTGTTTCCCTGTATGGTATGGTGTGAAGTGTTCTAGAGTCATCCGAAAAACTATTATCTCTAAGCCATGCAGAAACTTTTCCGCTACCTGCATTGTAAGCAGCCAAGGCTGTATCAACCTCACCATATTGCCTTATAAGCCTTGCAATATACCATGTGCCGATACTTATGTTAATCTCTGGGTCTTTTATGTTTTCGTAAGAAAAATTTTCTATGCCCATCTGCTCTGCTGCCCAATATGCTGTGCCTGGCATAATTTGCATAAGCCCTGTTGCACCCGCATGACTAACCGCACCTTCCCTAAATCTGCTCTCAGTAAAAATCATCGCACACACAAAAGCAGGCTCTAGCCCGTGCTTAGCTGCGTATCTCTCAATTATATCAAAATGCTTAACAGGAAACACTGTGTAAATAAGCATTAGCCCTGCAAAAAACAATAGTGCTACTAAAAATATAAATTTAAAAAACTTGCTTAATTTTTTCTTCGATTTCAATCCTTAATTCCTCAACACTTTTCTCATTTTTTATTATTACATTGGCATAACTTTTAAGCTCTTCAAAAGACTTTTGATTATCAAGCCTTTTTTTTGCATTTTCGTAAGAAATACCATCTCTTTCAACTATTCTTTTCAAAGAAATCTCTTCACTGGCAAAAACAAGCCATACCGTATCAGAAATTTTATGAAGCCCAGCCTCAACCAAAAGTGGTGCATCTATAACGATATATTTATATTCGCTGCTTTCTTTAATTATTTCTTCCACTTTTTTAACAACATATCTATGTGTTGTTTTTGTTAGAAAATCTAATTTTTCTTTGCTTGCAAAAACTATGGAGCCCAGCTTTTTTCGGTTTATATAATTATTATCGTCAAATATTTCGCATCCAAAAAAATTATACAGCTCTGATTTTAAATTTTTATCAAACCTAAATAATTCATGAACAATTTTATCACAATCTATAATTTTAGCACAATACTCCTCAATAATACTAGAAACAACACCTTTTCCACTACCTGAGCGACCGGTTAAACCTATTATCTTACTTTGTGTCATACCACGTTGCCCCTGTCTTAATATCAACTTCCATTGGCACTAAAAGATTAACGGCTGCTTCCATCTCTTGTTTTACAAGCCTAGTAACTTTATCAACCTCGCCCTTATCAACCTCTAATAAAAGCTCGTCATGCACTTGCAAAATAATTCTTGATTTAAGATTTTCTGTTTTAAGCCTGTTATAAACTTTAACCATAGCAATTTTAATTATATCTGCCGCACTGCCTTGAATTGGCATATTCATTGCAACACGCTCACCAAAAGAGCGAATGTTAAAGTTTGCAGATTTAAGCTCGTCTATAGTTCGCCTTCTACCAAAAATGGTTTCAGCGTAACCTTTCTCTTTTGCCTTTAAAACAGCATTGTCCATATACTCTTTAACCTTTGGATAACGCTCTAAATAAGAGTTTATATAATCTTCTGCCTCTTTTCGAGTAATACTTAAATCTTCACTTAAACTAAATGCACTGATACCGTAAACTATGCCAAAATTAATAGCTTTTGCACTACTTCTCTGTTTTTCAGTAACTTCTAAAGGAGTTATATTAAGAACTTGGCTTGCTGTAATTCGGTGAATATCTTCTCCATTTTTAAATGCTCGAATCATCGTTTCATCACCCGAAATATGTGCCAAAACCCTAAGTTCTATCTGGCTATAATCACCATCGGCAAAAACAAAATTGTCTTCACTTGGGATAAAAATTTTTCTAAGCTCTCGGCCTAAGTCCATCCTTATTGGAATGTTTTGCAAATTAGGCTCTGTGCTAGAAATACGCCCAGTTGTTGTAACTGTTTGATTAAATGTAGAATGGATTTTGTGAGTTTTTTCATCCATAACATTTAAAAGCCCGTCGCAGTAAGTACTTTTAAGCTTCGCAAGCGTTCTGTAATTTAAAATTTCTGAAATAATCGGATGTGAAGATTTTAATTTCTCCAAAACCTCAGCTGCGGTTGAGTAGCCTGTTTTAGTTTTTTTGCCGCCTTTAAGCCCAAGTTTTTCGAAAAGAATTACGCCAAGTTGTTTTGGCGAGTTAATGTTAAATTCTTCACTTGCAAGCTCATAAATATTGCTGGTTAAAATATCTATACTTTTTTGAAGCTTACTATCGTAAACCAGCAACTCATTTTTATTTATTTTAATTCCGTAAAACTCCATATCACAAAGAACATCAACAAGCGGAAACTCTATATCAAAATATAGCTTGTCTTGCTTGTTTTCTTCAATTTTTTTAAGCATTAGCTCATATACATCAAATGCAACTTCACTCTGCCTGCAAGCGTATGAAAGTTGCTCTTTTTCAGAAAGACCTAAAAAATCAAGTTTCCCCTTACCTTTTCCTGTAAGCTCTGAAACCGATGGATATTCTTTGTTTAAAAATTCTCTTGCAATATCGTCATAAAAGTAATGCTCAGACGAAGCATTTAAAACATACGCCCCTAGACTCGTATCAAATACAACATTGTTAAGCTCTAAACCACTTTTTTTCATAAAAAGCTTATCTTTTTTAGAATCTAAACACACTTTTTTCACATCAGATTTTAATAAATTTTCTACAACTAATGGAATTTTTACATTTGCATTAAATGGTAAAAACCCACTAGTACTCTTATTTGAGAAAAAGCTTAAGCCACAAATTTCTTCGCCAAAATTCACTAAAGAAGTGGCGATAATTTCTTCTTTTTCTAAACCTTTAATGTACTCTTCGCATTTTTCTAAGGAGTTTAATAAAATGTAATTTCCAGTCTGCTCTTCTTTTTTTGCAACAGGCTCGTCTGTTAATGAAAACCTAGCATAATGCGACTTAAATTCAAGGCGTTTTATTATATCATGAGCCTCTTTATTAAATATTTCTGAAGATGTAATTTTATTTTCAGGCAATTCTACAGGCGAATCTATGCTTATGGTTGCCAATACCCTGCTTAATATCGCTTGTTCACTAAATTCCACAATATTTTCTGATGCTTTTTTAGGTTTAATATTTTCAGCATTTTCTATAGCCGTTTCAATATTTTTGTATTCCTGAATTATTTTAAGTGCAGTTTTTTCGCCGATAGAAGGCACACCAGGAATATTATCAGAAGCATCGCCCATCAAAGCCTTAACATCTATATATTCAATAGGTGTAACGCCATATAAATCAATCACATCTT